>JBEKMT010000057.1:0-26206 GCA_050008355.1 Verrucomicrobiota bacterium | reverse complement strand
AAATTATCTGGGCTCCTTCACCGCGGCGGAGCTTGAAAACAATAAGTCATCATTCGATGCCATTTTGTTGATCGAAGTCATTGAGCACCTTGAGGAGGATGCTCGCAAAGTGGTTTTAGGTCAAATTCATGATCTTCTTAAGCCGGGCGGGATTGTCATCATAAGCACTCCAAACAATGAAAACTTCAACCAAAACTTGATCTGCAATCCCGTGACGAAAGAGGTTTACCATCGCTGGCAACACGTTTACTCATGGACTGGCAAGAGCTTATCCGCTGAAATCGAGCGTTACGGATTCCGCACTCGGGAGGTGATCGAGACGAACCTCAAGTATGAGGGTCGAGGGGTCTTGAGAAATATCAAGCGGTTGCTGAAAAAGGCCAAAAGCCGCCTCCGTAACCGACCGCAAGACAACCTGTTTGTCGTGTCCGCCAAAACATAACGCCGACTACAAAGGCATCGATTCATTCGCCATGAAACCAACCGAATATCACCATCATGAACAACTTGACCAGCCTGTATTGAATGAAAATGCTTGTTTGCGGACAATTAAGGCACGCTAATTTATTAACGTTTAGTCTTTATGCCTCGACATTACAATACAGCCAGAAGAATTGATTTCATTTTGAAGGGTTTCCCAAAGCTGAGAAAGAAAATTGAGTACATCGGCGCAAAATATTACCAAATCCAGGAGAATTGGGATTATGACATTGATTACAATGGCGAACGCTGGCTGGTGCAAAAGCTGGCCAGCCAGAATCGTTTGGACAATGTTTTCGACGTCGGTGCCAATGTCGGCGATTGGGCGGCAATGGCCTTGGAGGCAAATCCTGAAGCCAAGATCCATTGTTTTGAAATATGTACGCCAACTTTTCAGAAGCTTGCCAAGCGCTTTTCCGCTGACAGGCGGAAGAGCCAGAATATTTTTCTGAACCCCTTCGGGCTGTCAGATGCGGCTTCGGAATTAAAGATAAAATATCTCTCGGACGGAGACGGAGGAGGAACGATGTTTGAGGTCACGGGTCCGCAAACTGTGGAAATTATCAGTGCCCGGGTCCTCCGAGGCAAAGACTACTGCTCTGATCTCAACATTACCATAATCGATTTCTTAAAAATGGATGTGGAAGGTGCCGAACATCTCGTCTTACAAGGGTTCGACGATTTGATCACCCCGACCAAAGTTCCCGTGATCCAATTTGAGTATGGCATGGGCAACATTGTGACCAAATTTCTGCTCAGGGACTTTTACAGCTACTTCGAGGGTCGCGGCTACCAAATCGGCAAGCTATTTCCAGACTCGGTCAGGTTTCGGGAATATAGACTGCAGGACGAAAATTTCCTTGGCCCCAACTATATTGCTGCGAGCCCGGCGGTTGCGAATCTTCTGAAAGCCAAAGGCTGACCCACCCCATGTGCAGTATTTACGCATCGACGATCAGTTCGCAATCGAGCAGCAAGATCAACAAGCTGCTGCATTTGCGAGGCCCCGACAACACGAATATTATCCAAAGAGAACGGTTCACGTTGATGCACAACCTTCTTAGCATGACCGGGGCCTTCCGGATACAACCGTTCGTTCAGGACGATGTGGTCTGTTTGTACAACGGCGAGATTTATAATTACCAGTCCTTTGGCGATTACAAATCCGACGGCGAATGTCTGATTGATCTCTACCGGAAACATGGCCCGGCTTTTGTCCGCCAGTTAGACGGAGAGTTTGCCATATTCTTATGCGATTTTAAAGCGCGGCGCATAATCATCAGCTCGGATGTTTTCAGAACCAAGCCCATTTTCTACTCCATTGACGGGAATGAGTTCGGGTGCTGCACCTTCCGCACTCCGCTGGAAATAGCCGGACACAAACGAGTCACAGCCTTGCCGCCCAATCAAACCAAGGTTTTTGATTTGGACGACCTGCGCTTACTGGAGGAGTCACCCGTTTACAATTTCGATTTAACACAATACAAAACAAATTTCGACGATTGGGATCGCTCCTTTAAGGCCGCCATACTCAAGCGGGCAGCGGGCGTCCGTGAGAAAGTTTTTCTGGGTCTCAGCAGTGGGTATGATAGCGGCGCTATTTGCCTGGCATTGCTTGAAGCAGGAATCCCATTTGAAGCCTATTCAGTTCTCGGGACAGAGAGCGATGAAGTGCTGGAAAAGCGATTCAGCCTGATCGAGAAATCAAGGATCTCCAGTTATCTGAAGTTGCGCAAGACCTGGTGGCAGCACAAGATCAACCACCGTTATGTCAGGAAGAACACCGACCCATTTCAGTACACAATCCGCTCATCCTCGAGCAATTATACGGAATGCATTCCGCTGGCAAATGACGGCGGCTCGATTTGGCTTTCGCACGTTTGCCGGCAAGGGCGGCGCAACGGCCGGCGGATCTATCTTTCAGGTATGGGAGCGGATGAGATTTTCTCCGACTACGGCTACGCGGGACGGAAACTATGCGCCCACAGTAATTTTGGCGGACTTTTTCCCGATGACCTCAAGACCATATTTCCGTGGATCAGTTTCTACGGCAGTTCGATGGAGTCATATCTCGCCAAGGAAGAATATATCGCCGGCTCTTATGGGCTCGAAGCCCGCTATCCATTTCTGGACAAGGTGGTGGTGCAGGAGTTCTTGAATTTGACAGCCACCTTGAAAAACTCTGCTTATAAATCGGTTCTGCACCACTATTTGACCGCTCATCATTTTCCATTTGAGCCGGAGATCAAACGTGGTTTTTGAGACCCAAACCTATGCCAGAAGCCGCTCAAACTGAAAACATCGTTGTCACGGTGGCAGCGGGATACCGTGAAGAACAGATCCGTCCCTTTCTTGCCTCCCTGCAGCACTTTGCTCCGAAAACGTCCTTGCGACTCATCGTTGACCGGTTCAATCCGGAATTCGAAGATGCAGTGCGCACCTGGTTTCCCGATTGCTCGTTCCATCTGTTGCCGGCCACGCCGCTGCGCGATTTCGCACTGAAACGGAAGTGGGCCAAGTCCATCCTAAAGCGAGTAGCCAGGTGGTCACGTTCACGAAATTTCAGCAAGCGGCTCCTCAAAATCAACTACCTCCGGCACATTGTCATTCGTAATCTGCTTCGATCCTGGCACCTCCAAAATGCTAATATATTGCTATGCGATTCACGAGACCTGGTCTTTCAAGGAAACCCTTTTATGGGGGAATGGCCGCCTTTGTGGACTTGCGAGGAAGACAAATACATCGGAGAATGCAAGCTAAACTCATCCTGGTTTAAGCGGGTAGGAGGCGAAGCCGCTCTCCTTCAGGCACAACACCATCGCATCGCTTGCGCTGGCGTGATCGGGGGCCAGGTTGACCGGATAAGCACTTACCTTGAGCGGTCGAGCAAGATCGTGGAACGAATATCCCCCATTATTACCCTGACGGATGGCGACCAGGGCATCCACAACAACTTAGTAAGATTGCAAGCTGACCTGGGATTTACCGTGCTGCCGAACGGCTGCCATTTGGCCGCCAATTTGGGATACACCAAACCAACTGACTTGCGCATCGAAAATAACCTTGTCCGCCTCCGCGAACTCTCGGTGGTACCAGCCATACTCCACCAGTACGATCGCCATCCGAAATTGGTGGAATTAGTGCAATCCAGATGGGCTAATGCCAAGCCGTGCTTCCATGGTTGAGCCGATCGGCGACTGCCGACTCTCAACTCTTCCGCGCGAACCCGGTGGTCGAAACAACGCCCAATGTGAACCCGGCTTTGCAAACATTGCGGAAAATGAGGTTACACGAATTTTCAAACCTGGATCTTTACCCGACTCAGCAAATCGATTGGCGACCCCGCAATTTTATGATGCCTTCAAAAAACTCAAGCATTCGCCGCGCCTGTTCATCCCAATTGTAATTATTGAGAACGCGATGGCGGAGCGCCAGACCACGTCGCGCCAGTTCACCTCTTTGCGTAGTAGATACCTCGCGAATTCTCTGGCATAGTACCTCCTCAAATTTGTCCGTTCCAAGGTAGAAGGCTTCCTCACCGAGAACTTCATCAACGCCTCCGGTTCGTGTAGAAAGAATCGCCTTTCCCGTCATTGCATATTCGAAAATCTTAGACGGAAAACTGTTCTCGAGACCTAGGATGGGCAAACGTGGGTTGATGAGCACATCTACCTTTTGCGACCAGGCGAGGCAATCCGATTGCCGGGGTAACAGGCCGTCAAAATGAAAATTTAGATGCTGCGCTGAAAGCTTTTTCAGGATTTCCCCTGCGCCGCCATGTCCGCAAACGTGGAGTGAGCCGCTTACCTTGGACTGGAGGAATGCCTGGACCATGGGGATCACATTGGAATGACCTCCTAGAGTTCCAAAATAGCCAAACCGTATTGGGCCACTTTGATTGGCGGCGACCAATGGCGGATCATAACGAAAATTAAAGGCCGAGGGCATCCACATCCACGGAACCCCGCGCGGTTCAAAATAGCTACGCGTGACGGGACTGAAGGAAACACAAGCGTCAAACCAACGTATAGCCTTCTCTTCATCCAAGGTAACCATGGGCTTAAATGTGCTGCGAAACCGCTTACTCAAAGACAGACGTTGACCCAGACGGCTTGCGTCCGCAAGCAGCAACACGATCATGGGTCGGGGCGATTGACGCCGCAACCATCGCACGAAAAAATTATAAACCGGTCCCAAGTTTTTTACCAACACGATGTCAGGCATGCCTTCCGAGACGGTTTTTGACTGATAGAAATGGCGCAGCTTCATCAAAGAGCTCCACCGGTGCCATAGCTCGGGCCTGCGGTCCCAAAGTAGGAGATCGTGCTCCAGGCCCAAGGAATCATCCCTTGGCTCTAATTTGCCAAAGACTTCGCGGGCCATCATGCCGATCGAGGAAATATTGGCTTTCCGCGCAAACGCCTGAATCATGCACGTTTCGGCCGCATGGCCGGCAGCGTTCAACGAAGGGAATCGGCCACTGACCCCCGGAGGGAAAGCGTAGGATAGGTAGAGCAAGCGAAGACGGTCACTCGGCACGTGGATGAATATATCCAACAGGTTTCTTGTTGCAAGATGATTAGAGCGGAGGTTCTCGAAAGGTTGGGAGGGGTGGAACCGTTGGGTATTCACACAGTCAAAGACCCAGTAGTCAGTGTGCTCACAACCTCCGAGGGTGATGAGAGCACACCCACCCGCCGCTCCGACCGATAGTGGAAGTGGCGTTAAGAGATGGTGCCGTTCGTAGCTCATCCGTCCATCCCGGGACTAAGCGTGCCATTTCTTGATAGGTTCATCGGCTTTAAAAAATGACTCACTTTTCAAGACTTCAAATCGCACCAATAGGCGACAGGCGTAAAGTCGATGGCTTCGGTGGCGCTCCATTGGTATATCGTCCTTAGCTAAGTCTCGGTTTCTCCTCATCTGCTGAGTAAGTTACACCCCTTTCCTGCTTCAACTTTCACGCAAGACCCCAAACTCCACCCATTAATCTCCAGGCAAGTGAATGCCCTTGCCTGCAGTGGTTGGTTTCCGATAAATTTAACTTCATAATTATGAGGTCTTATTCCCAATTTGGTGAGGACTTGCTCTTGTGGCGATATTTTAACGCGAAGACGGAGGGGGTTTTTGTAGAGGTCGGTGCTAACCACCCGACGCTCTGCAGCCAAACTTATTTTTTTGAATCGCGAGGTTGGCATGGAATTCTGGTGGAGCCAATTCCAGGCAATTGCGAGTTGCTCCGCCAAACAAGGCCCAAGAGCCAGGTATTTCAGTGCGCGCTAGGCAGGCCGGACCAGCGTGGAACCGCGCAGTTTTACATTTCCTCAGGAGGGAACGATGTATCGGGACTTGCGGTCAACAGTGGCGTCGTGGTTGAACGGGTGGTGAACGTGGAGGTTAGGACGCTGGATGAAGTATTGGCTGAAGCAGGTAATCCTCAAATTGACTTCATTTCGATAGATGTGGAGGGGTGGGAGCTGCAGGTTTTGGAAGGATTTGACTTGCACCGGCATCGTCCGGCCGTTCTTCTTGTGGAAGACCATCTGAAGCAGCTATCGGTGCATCGCCACATGGCGCGTCACGGTTATCGGGTGGTAAAGCGGACGGGATGCAACAATTGGTACATCCCCAGGTACGGCACTTTTGGCCTTTCCACAGTCCTGGAAAGAATGATCTTGTTCCGAAAAATGTATGTTAGTCCCTGGCTTAGAAGAACGTGGAAAAAATTATCCCGGCGAAAAAAGGATTGAGTTGGACGGAGTATCGTTTGTCATCAGTCGCATGCGGTTACGGCTCCGGGGCGAGGAGATTGACCGCTTGAATTTAGTGCAACTTGTTGGCGGCAGCCGATACTTTGCCAATGAGTATCCAGTTCAAGCTGGGGAAAACCAAGGCATTACAAGCAAGCACATACTGAGGACGAGACAACGTCTTTTTTCAACCTTGGCCGCGTGATCGCTGTTCAATTGCAAATATGGCAGCCAATCCCCGTCGGTGAAAACGAGTCGGAACCCTTGCTTGAAAGAAATCTGCCGGTCGAATTCGCGCCATTGACAAATGCGAGGCGCGACCGAAAGAGGCAATAAGCAGTAATGAACCCCGAGGTTCAAATCGGTTGACACCGGACGATGACTCATCGGATGCTTACAGATGTGACGCAAAGCGAAGCCCGGCAAGCCGGTTCATTTTAACTCTCCGATTGCCAACATTTGATGCGACTCTCTTTCCCTTTTATTTGGCGGCCTAAGCGGCTGATTCCGTCACTCGCCGACCTGAGCCAGGCGGATGGCGTGCACTCGAAAACTGACGTTACCATCGCGGTCAGCGGGCGACCTTGCCCGTCGACACCTTTGATCGTTGCGGAACTCAAAGGCGGCAAAATTATTGGTGACCTTCGGCTCGTAGCCACTGCCGAAGATGATGTGGTGGGCGGTTTGCAGTCAATTTTTGGCAGCGAGGAACCGAAGGGACATTATCTACTACGTCGCAGGCGAATTCGGTTTCCGCAATTCCGGCGGGGCACAGCCCTTCTCCTGGGTTCAGCCGCTTCCGATAATTATTATCATTGGATGTTGGAGAGTCTGCCCCGTTGGAAAATGCTTCTGGCAGCTAATTGGCGGGACTATGATTATGTTTTGCTCCATAGCCAGCCGGTGCGCTTTCAGGAGGAAGTTTTGGACCGGCTCCAGATTCCGGTCGAAAAGCGACTACATTGCAGCAAAAATGCAGTCCATCAGTTTGAACGACTCGTCGTGCCAGCCATGCCATTTCGCCGTGATAAAGTCTCCGTTTGGGCTTGCGCATGGTTGCGTTCACTTTTTCAAACAAAGGCCACCGGGCACGAAAAACTTTTTCTCAAGCGGGGCAATGCCAGTCGGCGACGATTGCTAAATGAGCGGGAATTGGAAACCGCCCTGCAAGAACATGGATTTGTCTCTGTTCAAGCCGATGGATTGTCGGTTGAGGAGCAGGCCAAATTAATGGGTTCTGCGCGCTGCGTGGTGGCTCCTCATGGAGCTGCGTTAACCAACATTGTGTTTGCGGCGCCCCGAACATTGGTCTTTGAGCTCTTTCATCCACGACACAAGAATGAATGCTATGTCAACTTGGCGGCTGCGTGTGGCCATCAGTACGCCAGCCTGGACGGAGAAGCCCTCACCCAAACGAAGGACCGTCAACTGGAATACCGCGTGGATGTTCCAAGGGTTTTGGCGATACTCAACGACCATCTTGAATGATGGCCTTGGAGGAGATTTTGCGTGCACAAGGTATCCACGCGATAAATCCTGAGCCGCGCAAGGTCAGGTATTTCTGCCATGGAAACAAGCGCGCTTGTTGTGATACTTACCGCAAGCCGTGCCAGCTTGAACGGACAGCCGCTCCTCACCAATCCAGGTTCACCAGCGCCGCGCCGTCCTCCAGACAATAGCGCTTCTGACGAAAATAAATCAACGCGTGCATGTTTCGCGTGACCACGGCATATGGGTCCTGCAGGTCTCGGCTGGCGACGCGATCAACTCAATGGAGACGGCAGATCGGAGCGATAGTGAGCACACACAGGAAACCATGCAATCAGCTTGGTTGTAAGTGAAAATGATCATGGTAAAGCACACGCTCGTCTTGTCTTTGTGAGAATTCACAGCCATCAAGCATTGGGTCAATTCACATCACCGGCCGCAAAAATTCTCGCACGGAGCACCTTTGAAGCACATAATACCTTCCCGTGATATCTTTTCTTCACAAAATCTGGGAACTCGCGCGGCCCTACAAGCTGCGACTGTTCCTGGGTGTGATAACCGGTGTTCTCAATGGCGCCATCTACTCGTTGATGATTGCCACGGCGATGTTCGTTTATGCCGCAATGTTTCCCACGGCCAATGCAGACGCCGCACAATTACCGATCAAGCATTTGCCTCAGTTTTTGCAAAAATGGTTTTATAGCGCGCGCGACGGTCTGGCGCACGGCTTGCAAACCCACCACAGCGCGGTCTGGGCTATGATCGCGATGATTCCGCTAATTGCACTAATGCGCGGAATCACGGGCTATCTGAATGTCTATCTATTGCAATGGGTTGGAAGTCGCGCCGTAGCGGATCTACGGACTAAATTGTTTACGCACCTGCTGGATTTGTCAGCCGGTTTTTACACGGAGAACGCGACAGGCGAACTCGTTTCGCGCGTGATGAACGACACGCAAGCATTGCAAACCATATTGACCAATGTGACCTCGGTCATTGTCCGCGATCCCATGACGCTCATCAGCGTGCTCGGTTTTCTGCTTTGGCAACAACCGAAACTGACGTTGATTGCTTTATTTGTACTGCCCGTTTGCGTTATCCCGATCGCGATTTACAGCCGGAAAATTCGCCGCTCCAGCCGTGAAGCACAAGTGCAGGCGGCAGAACTTACGCAGACCATGACCGAAGGGTTCACCGGGCATCGCGTCATCAAGGCATACAACCTGGAAAAGATTGTCGCCGAAAAATTTCGCGAGACCGCCGCACGCACGGTCAATCTTGTCATGCGCATCACCCGTGCGTCGGAAATCCCCGGAGCCATCATTGAATTTGTTGGCGCCTGCGGTATCACCTTGCTCTTGGTCTATTTATTCAGTGCCGCCGGCAGCCATTCTCAACCGACGGATTTCATCCAACTGCTGGTTTCCATCATTTCCATTTACCAGCCACTGAAAAACCTGACGCGCCTGCAGAACCAAATCGTTCAGGCACGGGCCGCGACAGAGCGTGTTTTCGAGATGCTGGCTACGAAGAATTCGGTGCCCGAACCGGCACAACCAAGAAGGCTTCAGGCCGCGAATGCGGATATCCGGTTTGAAAACGTCAGTTTTAATTACGGCGAAAAAGTCATACTGGAGAATATCAACCTCAACGTCAAAGCCGGCCAACTGGTTGCTTTCGTGGGCAAAACCGGTTCCGGCAAAACCACGCTTGCGAACCTGCTTCTGCGTTTTTACGACCCCACGAGCGGCGCGATCAGGATTGGCGATATCGACCTCCGTGAATTTTCCACACGCGATCTCCGCCAGCAAATGGCTGTAGTCTCACAGGAAAACATTTTATTCAATGACACCATCCACCGGAATATAGAACTTGGCCGCCCAGGCGCGACGAATGATGAAATCGTCGCTGCGGCCAAACATGCGCACGCGTACGAGTTTATAATGCAAAAACCCAAAGGTTTCGACACCGTCATCGGTGAAAAAGGTGTCACCCTTTCGGGCGGGCAGCGGCAACGTCTTGCCATTGCGCGTGCCGTCTTGCGCGACGCGCCAATCCTGATCCTGGATGAGGCCACTAGCGCGCTTGACACGGAATCCGAACGTGCCGTACAAGCAGCGTTGGATGAATTGATGCGCAAGCGCACCACCTTTTGCATCGCCCACCGGCTCTCGACGATTCTGCATGCCGACTTGATTGTGGTGCTGGAATTTGGCCGAGTGGTCGAATGCGGCACGCACAATGAACTCATCAAGCGTGGCGGGTTATACCAAAAACTCTATGAACTTTAATTTTCATCGTGAGCGTTCGGCCTGAAAAAATTCTCGCGCTTCAATTCAAATACTTTGGCGATGCCGTGTTAATGACACCCGCGCTGCGCGCTCTCCGACGGAATTATCCACAGTCAACAATCCATCTTCTGGTGCCGGAGGAAATCGCACCACTCTTTCGACATCTTCCGTGGCTAGACCGGGTCTGGTCGATGCCACGTCGCCGGGGAAAGGCAAATTTCCAGGCAACCTGGCCATTAATCCGCGCTCTGCGACGCGAACACTTCGACCGCTCGGTGGATTTCGCCAGCAATGACCGCGGAGCCATCTTGAGTTTTCTCATCAGTGCAAACCGGCGGCTCGGCTGGGCGCAGCCCGGCGGCTTTTTCGGGCGCCGTTTTTTTTACAACGAGCGCGTCGTGCCGGACACAAATCCGCCACACGAATCTGTGCGACTGGCGCACTTATTGTCAGGCTGGCAAATCGCGCCGCCGGATTCATTCGAGGCAGAGATTCGTTCCGACCCCGCGCTGGCGGAAGCCGCCAAACAGATTCTGCCCGAAAAAGACGCCGTGGTTTGCCACCTTGCCTCCAGCCAGCAAAAAAAAGAGTGGCCGGGTGGGCACTGGGCGGAATTTCATCGCCTCGCGACCGCCGCCGGAAGCAGACTGATTTTCACCACGGGCCGTGGTGAACGCGAGGCGGCGTTAACGGTTGAACTCAAAAAACTATGCCCGGAGGCAAAGATTTTACCGGCGATTTCCGAGTTGCCACTTTTTCTCGCTGTAATAAGCCGCGCGGCCGTTTTTATTTCCGGCGATACAGGCCCGCTACATTTTGCCGCCGGACTAGGTGTGCCGACCATTTCGCTGTTTGGACCGACTCCGCCTTCGCGTTGGGCACCACTGGGCGCTCGTCACCAAGCTCTTGCTGGTGGCCGGTGCGGTTGCGATGGTCATTCCGCCATTTGCCACGCCGGGCGGCACTGCCTTGCAGAGATTGCACCACAACAACTTTTTGCCGCTTTGCAAAGCAAATTTTCGCCGCGGTGAATATCCGCTTCTTGCTTCGCATCCGCGTCGAAGGGTAGATTAGTTCGATGTCGCACGCTGACTTTGTCCACCTCCATCTGCATACCGAGTATTCTCTGCTTGATGGCGCCTGCCGTTTGGACAGACTGGTTGAGAAAGCGCATGAACTGAAATTTCCCGCGCTCGCGATCACCGATCACGGTGCCATGCATGGAGCGATTGATTTCTACAAAACCACTCGCGAAAAGGGCATCAAGCCGATTATCGGTTGCGAGGTTTACGTTGCGCCCGGTTCACGGCTGGAAAAAAAGTCGGGCAGCGGCACACGCGATCTTTATCATCATCTCGGGCTGCTCGCACGCGACGAGGCGGGCTACCAGAACCTCATTAAACTCACGACCGCCGCGCATCTGGAGGGTTATTATTACAAACCGCGCATCGACAAGGAAATCCTCGCGGCACACAGCGAAGGTTTGGTCGCGATGTCCGGCTGCCTCGCCAGCGAAATTCCCGATTTGATCATGAAAGATCAAATTGACAAGGCTCGCGATACGGTGGACTGGTTCAAGCAAATCCTTGGCGCGGAGAATTTCTTCCTCGAACTGCAAAACCACGGCATGACGGAGCAAGCCAAGGTCAACCGGCAGTTGATCCAATTCGCCAAGGAATTCGGCCTAAAGCTCGTCGCCACGAACGACGTGCATTACATCAACAAGGGCGACTCTCATGCGCACGATTGTCTGGTCTGCATTGGTACGCAAGATTTGCTGAGCAATCCCAAACGCATGAGCGCCGGGTACGTGCCGGAGCAATTCTTCCTTCGGAGCGCCGAGGAAATGAAAGCGCGCTTCGCCGAAACGCCGGATGCGGTAAAGAACACCCTGGAAGTCGCGGAGAAATGCAACCTGGAGATCAATTTCAACCAGCTGCATTACCCGGTCTTTAATCCGCCGGAACATTTTACGCGCGAAGGCTTTTTGAGGAAATGGCTCGCCGAAGGACTCTTCACCCGCTACACCATTCATGCTCGGGCCGAGGGAAAGGAATTTATCGTCACCGGAGTGGATGATCCCAAGCGACTGCCAACCTTCCGGCCTGCCGCAGAAAATCAGGCGGATGAAGCCGCCATCGCCGCCGCCATCAAGGTGGTCATTGACCGGCTGCAGCTCGAACTCGGCGTGATCGAAAAAACCGGTTTCATTTCCTATTTTCTCATCGTTGGCGACTTTATTCGTTATGGCCGCAGCCAGGGAATTTCCTGCGTGGCGCGTGGTTCGGCGGCCGGATCCATTGTCACTTACCTGCTCGAGATAGCAAACGTGGATCCGATCCGCTACGGTTTGCTCTTCGAACGATTCCTGAATCCTGAACGCGTAAACCCACCGGATATTGACATTGATTTCGCCGATGACCGGCGCGCGGACGTTATCGAATACGTGCGCAAAAAGTATGGCAATGATTCCGTCGCCCAGATCATCACCTTTGGTACGATGGGTGCGAAAAGTGTTGTGCGCGATGTCGGCCGCGTGATGGGCCTGCCGTATGGCGACGGCGACCGGCTGGCCAAAATGATTCCGGCGGATTTGAAAATGAATCTGACGAAGGCACTAAAACAGTCGGTTGAGCTCAAACAGGCGTATGACACCGAGGAGGTCACGCGGGAGTTGATTGACACCGCAATGATCCTGGAAGATCTGACACGCAACGCCAGCGTTCACGCGGCGGGCGTTGTCATCGGCGACCAGCCGCTGGTGAATCTGCTTCCCCTCAAGCAGGACGAAAACGGCACGCTAGTGACCCAATACGCGATGGATCCTGTCGGCGCCCTGGGCCTGTTAAAGATGGATTTTCTCGGACTGAAAACGTTGACCGTCATCCGCAATACTTGCGAAATGGTCCGGCAAACCCACCAGGTTGAAATACCAATTGAAAATCTGCCGCTGGACGACAAAAAAACGTATGACCTGCTAAACCGCGCTGAAACGCTGGGTGTTTTCCAGTTGGAATCGGGCGGGATGCGCGATCTTTGCAAGAAATTCCAGATCAGCTCCGTCGAGCACATCACGGCGCTGGTGGCTTTGTATCGTCCCGGCCCGATGGATCTGATTCCCGATTTCATCAAGCGACGCCATGGAGAAATCGAGATCAAATACGAGCATCCGCTACTCGAACCGATATCACGCGAGACATACGGGATTCTGATCTACCAAGAGCAGGTCATGCAGGCGACGCAATTGCTCGCCGGCTACACGCTGGGCGGCGCGGACTTGCTGCGCCGAGCGATGGGCAAGAAGAAAGTCGAGGAAATGCAGAAGCAGCGCGAAACTTTCGTGAAAGGCTGCGCCGCGACCAACAAAATTCCCGCAGCGAAGGCGAACCAGATTTTCGATTTGCTTGAGAAATTCGCCGGCTACGGTTTCAACAAATCGCATGCTGCCGCGTATGCCATCGTCGCCTACCAGACCGCTTATCTGAAAGCGAATTACCCGGTGGAGTTTTTCTGCGCGATGATGACAAACGACATGTCTGCCACGGAAAAACTGGCGGAATACATCGCCGAGGCGCGCCAATTTGAGATCGAAGTCCTGGGGCCGGACGTGAATGAAAGCGGTGTCTTTTTCGCCCCGGCACGCAATGGCAGGGCCATCCGGTTCGGGCTAGCCGCCATCAAAGGCGTTGGGGAAGCCGCAGTCGAAGCCATTCTCAAGGCCCGGGATGGGCATGGGAAGTTCAAGAGTCTGGCCGAGCTGTGCGAACATGTGGATGGACGTTCGCTAGGACGCAAGACGCTCGAAGCCCTCATCAAGACCGGCGCCTGTGATTGTTTTGGCCAGACCCGCGCGACACTATTCGCCCAGATCGAACGCACTCTTGCCCGCGCGGCGAGCATTCTTTCCGACAAACAAAAAGGCCAAAGTTCGTTGTTCGGTATGCTCGAAGAGAAAACGGCGCCGATGCCTGAAACCGAAAGCAATCTGCCGGAATGGCCGCAGCATGAACTGCTCACACACGAGAAGGAGCTGCTTGGATTTTATGTAACCGGCCATCCGCTCACGCCTTTCGCGCCGATTCTAGAAAAATATACCCTGGCGAACACTGCAAAGCTCGCCGAACTGCCGAACCGCAGCCTGACCCGCGTTGGTGGCATGATCGCCGCGGCGCAACATGGCTTTTCAAAGAAGAGTGGCAAACCCTATTCGATGGTCACCCTTGAGGATTTGGAGGGGACTGTGCAATTGCTCGTGATGAACGAACATGAAAAATTCCGTCCCCTGCTCGAAGTCAATAAGGCCATCCTCGTCATTGGCGAGATCAACACCGGGGAAGACAAGCCGAAGATATTTCCTCAGGAAATCATGTTGTTGACTGACGCACCGAAGAAATTCACGAAACAGGTTCACTTGCGCCTGAACACGGCGCATTTGAACCCAGAAAATCTGACCAGCATCCGCGACCTTTTCGCTGCGCACCCGGGCAAGTGTCCAGTGTTTCTCTGTTTCATGCTTCCGGGCGGCGAGATGATTTTTGTCGAAACTCATGAAAGATTCGGAGTCACGCCCTCGCTGGAACTGGAGCACGCCGTCAACAAAATGCTGGGGGAAAAGACCTATTACGCGAAAGTGGACATGACCTTACCTGAGCGCCAGAAGCGTAGTTGGGAGCGAAAAAGCGATGCCGGCGACGAAGAATGACAAGCTTTCCGATCCGGTGCGCCGGTGGTTTCAACGGCGGACCGGCATCAACCCGAAATGGAGCACGAACCAGATCGGGAAGGCAAACAGAACGATCGCGAACAGTCGATCCCATGACCATGAAAGATAATGCGCCTGAATCGGAAAAATCGCGATCATGAAGTAATTGGCAAACCGAGTATGGCCGATGAACCGCAAATGTGCCGGGAATCTTTTGCGCAAGCCGCTGACGAGCGCAACCACACCAAGTGAAATTACCAGAAACGTGACCAACAAATTGACCGGCAGCATCGCCCCCAACTGCAGTTCCGGTTCCCCGGGGCGGCGCAATTTGAAATAGGGCCAAAGCCATTGGGCGCCCGCCCACAAGAAACTGAAACCGGTCTGGAAAGACGTGCGGAAAGTCGCCTTGTCGGCGGTCAACTCATTCAGGAGCAAACCAAAATATAATGGCACAATGCCCCAAACGAGCGAAGCGTGCAGGAATGGTGTCCTGATTAATTCAACAAATGCGTGCCAATGGTAGCTCACTATTTGTTTGCAGAGTTTCCGTGGAAATTACTTTACCGCCGCCCAGACGCGATGCACGTCGTCGTGCTCATCGAGCTCGTGCAAGAATTCGCCAACTTCGCTTTGTTGTGCCTCACTAAGCTCCGGAAATTGCTTTGGCACATAACCAATTTCGCTCGTGACCACAGTCCAGCCATTTGCGGAAAGCCATTTGGAGACAGCATGGATGGCGGTGCGGTCACAAATAAACTTAGCCCCGGCAGCACCCTCGGGAATATCGTCGTTCTGGTTGTGCGCCAGTGCCTCGACTTCGTTGGCGCCTGCCTCAATCGCGGCGGCTTCGCGATCAATATTGGCGTCCGCATGATGCGCTTCAACGAGTCCGACGTGATCGAATAGAAATTTATTGCTGCCGGCGGTGGCAAGTTGGCCCTTTTTGAATAGCACGCGAATCTCCGGTGCGGTGCGGTTCACATTGTCGGTATAAACCTCCACAATGACCGGCACATTGTTCGGCGCGCGCCCCTCAAACACGACGTGCTCCATGAGGAGTTTTTCATCGCCGATGCCGGCGCCTTTGTTGATCGCGCGCTGAATGGCGTCCTTCGTAACGCTTTCCTTTTTCGCCTTTTCAATCGCGGCAAAAAGGCGCGGATTCATCGTCGGATCTGCGCCACCCATTTTGGCGGCGACCGAGATTTCGCGAACCAGTTTGCCGGTAGTCCGTCCTTTTTTAAGGCCGGCGACCAGACGTTTTGCATGAAGCCATTGGCGTCCCATACGAAAAAATTATCAAACTTGCAGGTGAATTTCAATTTAGCTTTGCACGATTGCTGCGACCAATCGAGCACTTTTAATTTTAGCCGCCAAGGATTGACAAAAGATAAACCACAGATTTCGAAATTTGAGCCAGCAACTAACAAGAGTGGCGGGAACAGAAAATCAACAGGCGGCAATGGCTTCGGCTGGTTTTACCAATCCTTGATCGGGTGCGAAGTATTCTGCGGTTTTCCCTGAGGGTTCATAGCCAAAACCTGTTCGTTATTCTTTTGCTGGTCCAGCAAACGCTTGGCCTCTTCCGGAGTCATTTGTGCGACCCCGGCGGCTTGCGATTCTCCGTTGGTCTCTCCCGCTTTTTGTCCGTTTTGATTTTCGTTCGCCGCATTCTGTTGCTGCTGTTTTTGCTGGTCCTGATCTTGTTTTTGCTGGCTCGCCTGCTGTTGTTGCTGTGACTTCTGGTTTTGTTGATTCTGTTGCTGGTTTTGCTGGCCGGAATTCTGCTGTTGATTCTTTTGCGACTGGTTTTGTTGGCTTTGATTCTGCTGGTTTTGCTGCTGCTGCTGATTTTGTTGTTGCTGCTGCTGTTTCAGCAACTCATATAATTTTTTCAACTTATCATCGTCGGGATAGCGTTGGAGTCCGTTTTGTACAGACTGCAACGCCTGCGGGATGTTGTTGGAAATGTACGAGTGGGCGCCGTCGTTGAAAAAATCATCGGCGGTCAACCACTGAGCACGCGCACCCGGCATCAGCAGCAGCGCGCTAAGGCTGATTAGGATTAGGAGTAACGATCGCATCTATGTCCTTTAATTTTTTGAGATAGTCCTGAAACTTTTTGTTCGCAATCGGGTTGTGAAGGCTTTCCAAAACTTCCAGCGCGTGGTGATATTGGTTGCGGCGCACCGCTTCGTCGGCTTGTTCCTTGGCGCGACGCATCGCCTCACGCAACTCCCCAATCAACACCAGCTGCTGCTGCACAAAATTGAGATTGTATGCGGCGTCAGGATCATTGGTATTCAATTGCCATGCATGGGTATAACTTTGCACCGCCTGCTTCCATGCCGTCTCCACATTATCAAGACTCTCCGAACTAGGTTCAAATTTCAATTCACCCTGCCGGTATTGCGTATCGCCCAAATTATAAAAGGCCAACTGCTGCAATTTCAAGTCCGGCGCGGTCGTCACGGTCTTGAAATCATTCATCGCCTCATCATAATTTGTAGCGCGGTAAGCCGCCGTGCCTGCGTTGAAAACAAAGCGCAAATCATTTGTATGGGCTTCCGCGAGGTCTTCATATTCGGTGAGCGCGTTTGTGAAATTGCCGGAGCGGTAAGCGCGCAGCGCGTCTGAAGGCGCGGCGGAAGCAAAGCTGGACCACGCGATTAACATAAGCAAAGCCACTGTTGTTTGCGCCATGCCTGCTTTCAAAACCGGAGCCTTCGACTCACGTTTTCGTTCCGGCAGAAGCATCTCCAGCACCAACAGCAGTATCGAGATTGTGAGCGGCCAATAGAATTGCTGGTGATAATGCCGGATGAGCTTTTCTTTCAGTTCCGACTTGGGCAGTGGCGCGAGGCCGCGTTCATACAGCACGTCCATGGTGTCCGCGCCGCGCAGCGGAAGATAAAAGCCACCGGTCAATTTAGCAATCTGTTTGAGCAACGGCTCATTCAGATGAGATTTTACCACGTTACCGTTTTCATCGCGGACGTAATCGGAATTTCCGCTCGCGTCGGTGATGCGGATCAAATCACCCTCAGCCGTGCCGATGCCGATGGTAAAAATTATCAAGCCGGCCTTGGCGGCATTTTGGGCGGCGGCGAGCACATCGCTTTCGCTCACATTGTCTTCGCCGTCTGTAAATAGCACCAGCGCATGGTGATGGCCGGTTTCCTTGAAGGCGGTAAGGGCGGTATTGATGGCACTGGCGAGGGAAGTACCGCCTTCCGGTATCGTATTCACGTCCAATTGCTGAACACTCTGCTGGAAAACCATTTGATCCACCGTCATCGGGCATTCGAGAAAAGCCTCGCCTGCGAACGCGATCAGTCCGAGACGATCCGCCCCGGACCGCTGCATCAATTCCAGCGCGGCGAGCTTCGCACGTTCCAAACGGTCCGGCGCAATGTCCGTTGTGAGCATGGATTTCGAAGTATCAATGGCGACGACGACGTCCATGCCGTTTTGCTCGACTTCTTCCAGATCATAACCGTGCTCTGGTTGCGCGATAGCGACGATCAAGAGCGCAAAGGCCAGTATGATCAGGGCGAAACGCCATTTCCGGCGCGCCAGCGAGATGCCAACGGTCAATTGTGACAACAACCGAGCCTCGATGAATTTGGCAAGAAGTTGCCGCTTCACGCGCTCGCGCCACCAGAAAAACAGGGCGAGCAACGGCAAGCTCAACAGCAACCAAAGAAAGTTGGGATTTTCTAAATGCATCTTCAAATAATAATTTTCACGGCAACCTGCGGAAAATGGTGTGTTCCAGCAAGATTTCGACCAGGAGCAGGATGAGTCCGCTCAAAATGAACCATGGAAACAATTCTTTGTATTGTGTGTATTTGCTGACTACGGCCTGTGTCTTTTCCAGCTTGTCAATCTGGTCATAAATGGAGTTGAGCTTTTCCGAATTGTCGGCGCGGTAAAAGACGCCACCCGTCATTTGGGCGATTTTTTGCAAAGTGTCATCGTCCGGCAGATAACCTGGCGGCAATCCCATTTGTTGTACGAATTCCCGGTTGCCCAAGCCGATAGTGTAGATCTTCACGCCCAAAGTCTGGGCGGCCTCCGTGGCCGTGATCGGGTCAATCTTGCCGGAATTGTTTCCACCATCGGTCATCAGCACGATGATGCGGCTTTTCGACTTCAATTCGCGCAACCGATTTAGGGCCGTGGTCAAACCGTCGCCGATGGCAGTGGCATCAGAGTTGATTGTGCCAATTCCCAAACGGTCAATGTTTTCCAGCAAATAATCATGGTCCAAGGTCACCGGGGACGCGATGAATGCCTGCGCGGCAAAAACGACCAAGCCAATCCGGTCATTGGGCCGTTCTTTAACGAATTTCATCAGGACCGATTTTGCCATGTCAAACCGGTCAACGCGCTGGCCGTCCACCACATAATCTTGGGTAGTCATGCTTCCCGACAAATCGAGCGCAACCACAATGTCAATGCCGCTCGCTTTTACTTCGGTTGTGCTTTTCGACAGGCGTGGTTGCGCCAGGGCCGCGATGAAAACAGCGAGGGCAAGCCAGCGCAGCGCGGCGAGGAAACTTCCCGCCCGCGAACGCCGCGCCCGCGACAGACCCTCCACCAATTTCACTGATGAGTACAAAAATGCCGGCGGCACACCGCGCCGGCCCTTCAACCACCCGAGCAGCGGCAGCAACAATAACAGAAACAGAAGATATGGATGCGCAAACGTCATTTGGACACGGGGGGGTTCACTCCGGCTTCGGTCCCGGCAATTTTCGGTTCCGTTTCTTCGACCAGTTTCATCGCTGAATCATGCAGTTCATGCAGTTCTTTTTCGCCCGGCTCGTATTTGGCAAATTTCACGAGATCGCAACTTTCCAAAAATCTGCCGAGGCTTTCCTTCTGGTCTCCTGCAAGGAGGGAAGTATTGTTCAGCTCGCGCAAAAATTCCTCGGTCGTCCTCTCTGGCGCGTGAAATCTAAATCGTTCTTCGAGATAAAATCGCACTGTGTCCGAAACCAAAATGCAAAATGGCTTGGGCTGGGCAATCAACGCGAGCGCCTCGGCCAGCTTTTGCCTGGCGCGGATGTGCGCAGGTATCGGCGGCGGGCCGGAACCCTGCGTCACGCGATTGAGAAAATGACGCCACAACAGCAAAAGCACTGTGAAAACAACCAATGCGCCCAACGACCACCACAACCAGGCCAGGCCATCGGAAATCTCCAGCGGCGGCTTGATGTCGCGGATGTCATTGATCGCTGCAGTTGGTGAATTTGTGATCATTTTTGCCTCGCGCGAAGGATTTCATCCTCGGCGGCCTCACGGCCTTCCCGCGAAAAATCAGCCTCGCAGCCTTCGTTTCTCCCGCGTTTCAAAAAATTTCCCCAGTGTAGCGCCGTAAGCCTCATCGGTGCGCAGTTGAATCGAATCAATTCCTGATGAACGGAATTGTCGCGCCAGTTCAGCGATTTGTTTTTGCTGGCGCAAAGCGAAGACGTCGCGACTCGCCCGGTCGGCGGTGTTCACTTCCAGAACTTCGCCTGTCTCGGCATCTTCCAGCATGAGCCGTCCCAGAGCAGGCATTTCCAGTTCGTGACGATCGGTGATTTGCACAGCCACAACATCGTGACGCCGGTTGGCGATGCGCAGGGAGGTCTGTACAGGTTTAGGGAGCGCGGTCCCTGTATCCGGCGAAAGGAAATCCGAAATCACGGCACAAATGGCTTTGTGGGGCAAGACACGGCCCATGAATTCCAGTGCGTTCACCAAATTTGTTCCCCGCCGTTCCGGTTCAAAAAACAAGACTTCGCGGATGACGCGGAGGACGTGACTACGCCCCTTGCGCGGTGGAATGAACTTTTCCACCTCATCCGTGAACAACAGCAAGCCAACCTTGTCATTGTTGCGAATCGCAGAAAAGGCCAGAACGGAGGCAATCTCGGCGGCCAATTCACGCTTCGACTGACCGCGCGATCCGAACAAACCGGAGCCGCTCACATCCACGACCAACATTAACGTCAGCTCACGTTCCTCGACGAATTTTTTGATGAAAGGATGATTCATTCGCGCGGTGACGTTCCAGTCAATCGCGCGGACGTCGTCACCGGGCTGGTATTCACGAACTTCGTCGAAGTTCATACCCTGCCCCTTAAAGACACTATGATAAGCGCCCGCAAGTGATTCGCTGACGAGCCGGTTGGTGCGCAGCTCGATCTGCCGGATTTTTTTGAGAATCTCGCGGGGAATCATAGTTAAAGCTCTAAAAGACCTGCTTCAAGCGAGAGCCGGAAGCATCCGGCCAAATCGTTTGTGGTTGGTTGCCGCATGAGCCAAAAATTGATCTCAGGGAACCGGCAGCTCGTCAAAAATTTTCTGGATGACCAGTTCACTGGTCTTTTCCTCAGCCTCGGCTTCGTAGGTGATGGCGACGCGGTGGCGTAACACATCCATGCCGATGCTCTTTACGTCCTGCGGCGTCACGTACCCGCGGCCTTTGAGAAAGGCGTAAGCCTTGGCCGCCAGCGTCAACGCGATCGTCGCGCGCGGCGACGCACCCAACTGAATGAAATCCTTCACCGCAATCTTGTAATGCTCAGGTTCACGAGTGGCGCAAACCAGATCCACAATGTATTCCTTCACCTTGTCGTCCACATAGATGTCGTTGATGACTTCGCGTGCCCTGAGGATATCCTTCGGATCGACGACGGCAGTGGCGGTGGGTGTGCCGGAAGTTTTCGCCATCACATCGAGAATCTGTCGTTCCTCGGCCCGCGAGGGATAGCCGATCTTGAGCTTGAGCATGAAACGGTCAACCTGCGCTTCGGGCAATGGATAAGTCCCCTCCTGCTCAATTGGATTTTGGGTGGCCAGCACGAGGAAGGGTTCGTCAAGCTTGAAGGTCTGGTCGCCGATGGTGACCTGGCGTTCCTGCATGGCTTCGAGCAACGCGCTTTGAACTTTGGCCGGCGCGCGGTTAATTTCGTCAGCCAAGATCAAATTGGCGAATACCGGACCTTTGCGAGTGGTGAAGCCGCCGGACTGCGGATTGTATATCTGGGTACCGACGACGTCAGCCGGCAACATGTCTGGCGTGAATTGCAAACGCGAGAACTTAACGCGCAGGCAGTTTGCCAGCGATTTCACGGCGAGCGTCTTGGCCAAACCCGGCACGCCCTCGAGCAAAACGTGTCCGTTTGCCAGCAGGCCGATGACCAGCCGTTCGGTAAGATAATTTTGCCCGATAATGACTTTTCCCAGTTCATTGAATAGCGGATGTGTGAAGGCACTGGCCTCTTTGACCGCTTCGTTAATAGCATTAATTCCTGTACTCATGTTTTTATCTTAACTATTTTCTGCGAATGAGAATCTGACAAAAAGTTTCGGCCCATGTTCAACAAAAATCGCTGGAAAGTCAGGCCAACTATTGAAATGCCATCTGCGGGGAGTGGGCCGCCAGCCACGAACGCCAGTGGCAAATTTGACAAAATTGGTATCATGCGCCCGGCAAAACTTGAACCTGAGTTTTACTCAACCAACCGATTTTGCCCGTTCCGTCAGCAACTTGAAACCACTCATCGTGCTTGTTCATCACGGCAAGCTCTGCGCCGTCATGCGAAATAAACGCCACTTGCGCGTCTCCAAACGGACCGCTACGGGCGATTGCGCCGGCGGTCGTGACCACGGCAACCGAATTTGAGAAATGATCCGTCGCCTGCACCCCCAGCGCCGCGCCGAGGAGAATTGTAATCACGACAAGAAAAGAGGTGGAGGCTCTCAATTTCGGGACGAGCGCCGGGCGGAGTTGCCGCAGGGTGAACAAGATCAGCGTCCCCCAGAGGGCGATGACCGCCAGCAGAGACCATTCGTTAAGAGTCAACTGACCAAGCCAATCCTGCCAGCGGTGCTCGCGAAAGGTCGACCCTTGAACCTGATTACGGACGAAATCAAGGTTGGCGCGGATCTCCGGATCACGTGGTGCGAGCAATTCGGCACGACGGAACGCGGCGATGGCCTTGCCGAGATTGCCCGCCTTGAATTCAGCGTTTCCGAAGTTGAAAAGCAAGTTGGGCGAAATCGCGCCTGAGTTGAGGATGCTTTCGTAGGCAATCGCAGCGGCGGAAAATTTGCCTTCGGCATAGAACCGGTTGGCCGCCGAAAAATCCCCGGTTACGTCGGCGGCGAAAACGTTGACAGCGAATACAGACATCGCCAGGAAAGCCAGAATCAAACGATCACAAGTGCGGTAAAAAATTGAAAGTGCGATTGGGTTTTTCATGGCTTCAAATGCTGAACTTCACTGATGACCGTTTGGAACTGCCCGGCGACGGAATTCAATTCGCTGGTACCGCGCACAGGCGCATAGCGCGCCTGGTTGCATAATTGAAACAATTCACGCAAAGCCTCGCGCATTGTCGTCGGGGCATTTCGCAAAACCGGGTGTTCTTCAATTACACTCTCGGTGATGGCGGAAGCGGGACAATCCAGCCGCTCACCCAACTGCTCCTGCAGCATCCGGAAAAGGCTGGCGAAAAACTCGTCAGGCTTGTTTTCGGCGGCAAATTTCTTGAGGTCATTCAAACCGTTGCTAACGATTAGCGCGACGGCGCGCTGCCGGCGCAGGCGTGGATTGTTGGCCAGATTATCCACGCGTTTGCGCCAGATGAACGCGGCCAGAAAACCCAGCACGGGAAGGCTCTGTAATGCCAGAAATGACGGTCGCGCGAAGAGCGGAAGGCTCTTGCCCTCCAGTGTCCCAAGGTCCTGCTTGATCGGTAAAATATCCGCCGGTGTCTGGTCCGGGGTAGCACTTTTCGCGAAGGCTGGCAGCGGAGTGGATCCAGTGGAACGAACCGTAAGCGCAACGGATGGCTGCATCAGCGTGTGGTACTGACCATCATCGGGGTTGAAAAATGAAAACGAAAACTGCGGCCACTCGTGCACGTCAGCATTCTGCGGCGTGACGATTTCCTCAAAGGTCTTAGTGCCATCAAGCCCAAGCTGGTCGCTGGGTTCGGTTTTGACGGTGGGTGCGAAAATTTTGAAACCATTCAACGCCGATTGGTCTGGCAAGGTCACGGAATCAAATGAGCCGTGGCCGGAAATCTGCACGTGGACGGTCACGGGATCGCCGACATTTACGTTGGTCGGCCCAACGCCGACCGCCATGGTAAAATTACCGATCGCACCGTTGAAATTTGCCGGTTTATTTTGGTCCGGCAGCGTCAAGCCTTCGACTTTCACGGGATCTGCCGCCAGTGAGACCTGTTTTTGTTCGCCCTGGTTAAAGAATTGGCGGAAAAACGGGTCGCCCCCTTGCTGGCTTTGCGACGGCACCACGACCACCGCGTTGGCAGTGAAAGGTCCGAGTGTCAGCGGACCGGATTTCGTGACGGTAAGCGCGTATGTAATTGGAATGACAGTATATATGCGGTTTCCAACCCTGGCCTGCGAACGGCCACCCTGAATGTTCTTTCCCAAAAGGAAGCCGTCCGCATCCTGACTGGAGAATTGAAAGTTTTGAATTTGTTCCACGTCATCGCGCAAATAAATGCGCAATTGTGCGGTAAATTGCTGGCCGATGAATACTTTGCCGGATGGCACAGTCAAGGTCATGAACGCAATCTCATTGCCAGATTCAATGTCAGAGCTTGTCGGGGCGTCAGCCTTAAGCACGGTCAGGCGGAGTGGCTGAGTAGTCATAGTCTGCCCAGCCACGTCTGCCTTGAGGGCAGGAATAGTAAACCGCCCAGCATGTTGTGCCGTAACGGAATAAGTCAGGGTCACAGTCGACGTCATGACACCGTTAATCAGGCTGAAATTCTGCGAGTTCCCGACATAAGCGACATCCAAGCCCGGGACGTCTGGAGTGGGTGCATTTTTGGGTGAGCCCCCTTCAAAAGTCAGGGACAGCGTGGCACTTTCGCCCACGTTAACCGTGTCCCGGTCAAGCGATGCGGTAAAATCCCCCGCCCACGCCGCACGCGTCAACCACGTCACGGCGAACACCATAATCCAAATTTTCAGAATCAGACGCATTTTAAAAATGTATCATTTCAGTCTGTCCCTTCTGACAGGCATGAACGGAAAATGTTCACGATTTTTGCCCCGGATGAAAGCCAAAAAGGACCTGACGCAAGCGCGAATTCCCCTGCCATTGTCTGGCATTTTCGGTTGTCCGGCCTTTATACTCGGCAGAATGAACCGGCGGAACTTTGGCACATTACTTTCTGCGCGTACTTTGACCTGCCTGATATTGCTACTGGTTTTGTTATTGAATTTTGCCATCCGCTGGCGGTTGCGGGAGATGCCACTGGAGCGCGACGAAGGAGAATATGCATATGCCGGGCAGCTCATCCTCCAAGGTATTCCCCCTTACAAACTGGCGTGGAACATGAAATTTCCTGGCGTCTATTTCGCCTACGCAGCACTGATGTCCCTCTTTGGCCAGTCATCTGAAGGTTCACCTGGGGCTTATTTTGGTGACCTCCATGAGCATTGTCCTAGTTTTTTTGATTGGGCGCGAATTGATGAATGAAGTCGGCGGCCTGCTGGCGGCAGCCTTTTTCGCCGAACTTTCCGCCCTGCCTCATGCCTATGGTCTCGCAAGTCACGCGACTCATTTTGTCGTCTTTTTCGCCTGCCTCGGTTCATACGCGCTGTTGCGCATGGAAAAGCACCGACCCAGATTGTGGATGACCACCGCTGGCCTCGCTTTCGGCTGTGCCATTTTAATGAAACAGCATGCCGCCTTTTTTGCGGCCGTAGCCCTGGTCTGGCTTCTCTGGCGGATGCTTGTTCGAAGAGAAAGCATCCTTTTTTGCATTGGCATTTTTTCCATCAGCACCGTGGTTCCGTTGTTGCTGACATCGGTTGGGCTAGCCTGGGCGGGTGTTTGGGAACGTTTCAATTTATGGACGATTCAATATGCCCGCGAATACGTCTCTATTTTTCCTTGGCAAGTCGCACCACACCAATTTGCCATTGGATTCGGCCCCATCTCTGATGACGGTGTCTGGTTCTGGCTGTTCGGACTGATGGGAACCGTGCTAATTTTTCTCCAGACGCCTTATCGCTTAGCCGCCCTGTTCGGCACTGGGTTGTTTTTTGCCGGACTGGCGGCCACCCTGCCGGGTTTTTATTTTAGAGGCCACTATTTTTTGATGGTCATGCCTGGAATTGCCTTGCTGAACGCAGCGCTCCTGCTCGAGCTCGCTGAACGAACCAGGAGGAATGCGCACGTCCAAATGTTTCAGCTGATTCCCCCAATTCTTTTTCTGGTCATCATGGGCGACTTGGCGATGAGAAATTCCGCGGTCTGGTTTACCCTAACCCCCGTGCAGGCTGCTCGTGAGATTTACAACTATAACCCCTTCCCGGAATCGCCCGAAATTGCCCGCTATCTCGCCGCACACACCAACCCGGATGACACGATTGCCGTGCTAGGCTCGGAACCGCAAATCTTCTTTCTGGCCCGACGCCACTCGGCTTCCGGCTATATTTATGTTTAT
>JBEKMT010000056.1:0-25526 GCA_050008355.1 Verrucomicrobiota bacterium | reverse complement strand
TGAGCCCTGATAAACGTAGCTTCATATAACTCGTCGAAGTAGAAGCGGTTTTTCATCGCCGTTGCCAGAGGGCCGAGTTTGGCCGGCAGTGGGTCGGTGGCCGTCTTGCCATACAACACGTACGCGGCAATCAAACCGATGGCTACTGCGCCGATGCCGCAAAGCATCGCGACGACGTTATGGAGCGGTTCGAGCGCTTGTTGCGCAACCGAGAGAATATCCGCGCCGGCAGCGAATTGTGAATTGTAAATATTCGTAATGCCGATGAACCCGCCGAACAACGCCAGCACCGCAAGCACAACTAGCGGCAGAGACATGACCGCCGGTGATTCATGGGCGTGTTTGGCCTTTTCCGTCCGGGCTTCGCCGAGGAAAGCCACGAAGAAGAGGCGGAACATATAAAATGTCGTCAAACCGGCGACTCCCGCGCCGACAGCAAAGAGCAGATAGCTTTGTTGGGCAAGCGCCTGACCTAAAATTGAGTCCTTTGAGTAGAAACCGCTAAAAGGCGGGACACCACTCAAAGCCAATGTGCCAATGATAAAAGTCCAAAAAGTGATTGGCATTTTCTGTTTGAGCCCGCCCATCTTCCAGATGTCCTGCTCATCATGCAGCGCGTGAATCACCGAACCGGCACCGAGGAACAACAGTGCCTTGAAGAAGGCGTGCGTCGTCAGGTGGAACATGGCCGGGGTTTGTCCGGCGAGACCGACGGCCATCACCATGTAACCAAGTTGCGAGAGCGTTGAATAAGCGAGGATGCGTTTGATGTCGTTTTGCTGGACAGCAATCAGGGCCGCGAGCAACGCGGTAAAGCCACCAATGTAGGCGATGACGTGAAGCGCATCAGCATCCAGCAAAAAGAAGATCCGGCATAGCATGTAAACACCGGCTGCCACCATCGTCGCGGCATGGATCAAGGCGGAAACCGGGGTCGGGCCTTCCATCGCGTCCGCGAGCCAGACGTGCAGCGGGAATTGGGCGGATTTTCCGACTGCGCCGCAGAAAATCAGGATTCCGGCAATTGTGGCACCCGCACCAAGAGCCGCCGGATTGTCGGTGAGCCTTGATGCGAGCTCGCCAAAATTCAGCGAGCCAAGCAATCCCCAAACCATTAGGATTCCCAGCATGAACCCGTAATCGCCAAGTCGATTGGTGATGAAAGCCTTTTTGGCAGCGTCGCCCGCGCTTGGTTTTTCGAACCAGAAACCAATGAGAAGATAACTGGACACGCCGACGAGTTCCCAAAAAATGAACATCATCAGAAAATTGTTCGACAGCACAATACCGAGCATCGAGAATGTGAACAGGCTCATGAATGCAAAGAAACGGGCCATCCCCTTGTCTTCGTGCATGTAGCCGAATGAATAAATGTGGATCGCACCGCCGACACCGGTGACGATAAGCAGCATCATCAGGCTTAACGCATCGAGCTTCAGCCCGAAATCCACTTGCAAGCCACCAACCGAAAGCCAGTTCGTTGATAATTCCGAAGTCGCCGGATGAAAACCGTTGGCGGCGATGAACATAACCGTAAGAATGAAACCCGCAACAATGGCGCCAATGGAGATGAGACTGCTAACGGTTTTGTTACGCAGGGTAAAAATCGTTATGACCGCTGTTGCGACCAGCGGAAGAAACAAAATGATCCAGGGAAAATATTCGTTTTTCATCCGTCAGAGTTTCATCGAGGTCAGGTCTTCGACGTGCGCAGTCTGCCGTTTTCGAAAGAGCGCGACAATGAGAGCGAGCCCGACGGCGACTTCCGCCGCCGCCACGGTGATGATAAAGAACACCAGTACTTGGCCATCCAGCTTGTCGTTGAACCGGGAAAAGGAAACCAACGCCAGGTTGGCTGCATTGAGCATCAGCTCCAGAGACATGTAAATGACGAGCAAATTGCGTCGCATGATGACGCCGAGCAACCCCAGTGCGAACAGCAGGAAGCTGACGGTCAGATATTGTTCGAGTCCGACGTGCATATTATTTCAAATCCTTCTTGCTCAGGAGAATCACTCCCATCATTGCCACCAGCAGCAATATGGAAACCACTTCAAATGGCAGAACGTATTGCGTAAACAAGAGTTTACCGAGTGCCGCAGTGCCGCCTTCGATGGTCGGCGACGGCTGGGCCTTCAGGTCGGTCTTGTGCAAGGCCTTCAAAAATATGGCTGTGATGATGCCGACGGAAACCAATCCGGCTGCGAGCCCAAAGAATTTGATTCGACGCCGCTGTTCCTCTTTCAAGTCCAGCAACATAATGACGAACAGGAAGAGCACGATGACCGCGCCGGCATAGACGAGGATTTGGACCGCCGCCAGGAAGAAGGCGTGGAGCAGCAAAAACAGTCCAGCCATGGAAATGATCGTCAGCACGAGAAACATCGCGCTGGTGACGGGGTTGCGGCTGAACGGATTGGCCACGACCAAAACAGCGCAGAGCACTGTAAGCGCCGCGAAAACGTAAAACAAAACGTCCGGCACTGCAGTTCCACCAAGCAAATTATTAAGGGCTTCCATTTCGAATCAGACTTTCACCGGGAAAATATCCTGGGCTTTGGCCTCTTCCAATTTGTGCTTCCACTTTTGAATGCCGCCGACCGTGCCGCCGAGCGCCAAAAGTTTTTCTTTGTTATAAATCATTTCGGAACGGCTCAAACCGGTGAGCGAATAATCTTTTTGGAGGAAAATCGCTTCTTCGGGGCAGACTTCCTGACACAGGCCGCAATAAATACAGCGCAGCATATTGATCTCGAATTCCGCCGGCATTTTTTCCGCGTTCGGACGGTCGGCAATCTTGCCCGACGGACCGGGCGGGATGATCTTGATCGCCTTCGGCGGGCAGACAAACTCACAAAGCTGGCAAGAGACGCATTTCGTCTCACCGTCCTGATCCTTCACGAGATAGGGCGCCCCGCGATAGCCTTCGGGCACGGTCCATTTTTGTTCCGGATATTCCATTGTGACCTTTTTGCCCTGGAACAATGTGCGAAAGGCGTGGCGGAGGGTGACTTTTAATCCGCCCAAAATTGCGGGCACATAAAGTCTTTCCCAAAACGTCAACGGTTTGCGGTTAACTATGATCGCCATATGATTAGCTCCTCATCCACAAAATCACCGCCGTGATCAAAATGTTCAGCAATGCCAGCGGTATGAAACGCCGCCAGCCCAAATCCATCAACTGGTCATAACGAAAACGCGGGAACATCCAGCGCACCCAAATAAACAGTGTCAGCAAGGCACAGACTTTAACGAGGAAAATCAGGATGTGCGCGATGCCGGCCACAATATTCGTGGCCGGGTGGTCCAGACCCCAGAACGGCAGTGACCAGCCACCGAAGAACAGTGTCACGATCATGCCCGCTGACGCAGTCATGTTGGAGTATTCCGCCAGGAAAAACAGCGCGAACTTCATGGAGCTGTATTCCGTGTGGTAGCCGCCGACCAGCTCGGTTTCCGCTTCCGGCAAATCGAACGGCGTGCGGTTCGTTTCCGCAAAGCTGGCGACCAGGAAAATAATCAAAGACAACGGCGCATAAATTATCAGCCAGCCGTGTTGTGTCTGCCAGTTGATGATCTGGGTCAAATTCAAACTGCCCGCGATGAGAAAAACTGGGATGACGCTCATGCCCATAGAAATCTCGTACGAAATCATCTGGGCACTGGAACGGATGCCGCCGAACATCGGGTATTTTGAATTGGCCGCGTAACCCGCCAGGACGATCCCGTAAACACCAAGCGAAACAATGCCGAAGGTATAAAGAATGCCCACGTTCAAATCCGCAATCACCATTTTCTGGTGGCCAATAAACGAACCGAATGGGATCACCGCGACGACCAAAATGGAAGGAATAATCGCCACGGCCGGAGCCAGCCAGAAGTAGGCTTTGCGCACGCCCGCGGGCATAAAATCTTCCTTGAGCATGAACTTCAATCCATCCGCCGCCGGTTGGAAGATCCCCCAGCGCGTCAACAAGGTGCCAAACACTGGAACATATTTGATGAATGGCGGAGCAACGCGGTTCGGCCCGACACGGTCTTGAATCCACGCCGAAATCTTCCGTTCCGCCAAAACCGCATAACCCGCGATCGTGTGGAGCAGTCCCATCACGATTACGATTTTGACGATGGTAAATATGATGAAATTCCAGTCCATGTTAAATTTGCACCGTCGTGCCTGTGTCGCCGAGTCCCGCCCAGGTCAGGCCATTAAACGCGGTAATATCTTTCGCCATTTCATTGAACAGGCCTTCGATGGTCACAAAACCGTTCTGGCCGGTGACGTTGTGGACGAGATCGTGCAGGAATTCCCATTCGGGTCGCGCGTCACCCGGTGCTTCGACGGCTTTCATGAATTTCTGGACCCGGCCTTTGCCATTCGTAAATGTGCCGCGTTTTTCCACCTGCGCGCAGCCGGGCAAAATATAATGCGCCAGTCGGGTGGTCGTATTCGGCAGAATATCACTGACTATGAGGGTCTCGAGCCTGCCAAGTAGATCCGCACCGATGCCATGCCTTGTCACATCTTCCCCGAAGACAATCAGCGTTTTAATTTTACCAGATTTGATATCGTCAGCGATTCTTGGCAGGTTGCCGCCAATTTCGGAAAAGCAAATTCTCGTGAGGCGGGCGCCGTTCGTGTTCGGATTTTTGTCCGCATTGACGAGCAACTTGTCACCTTCGCCAAAACGCGCGACCGAATCGCTTGTTGCCCCCAGCTTCGATTTCAATTTGGCAATCAGCCATAACTCTTCGTTGGTCTGCCGGGCCGAGGCGACAATCGCAACCGAACCCACCGGGGCTTTTTTCAGCTTGTCGGAAATTTCGTTCAGCGCCGCTGTCCAGGTGGTATTTTTGCCGCGGACGAGAACGTCCTTTAGACGATCTTCGCGGCCGATCCACTTGTAATTCAAACGTCCAGCGTCGCACATCCACGTCACATTGACGGCATCGTTCTGGCGCGGCTCGTACCGGTAGACTTTTTCTTCGCGGGAGCCGACGACTATGTTGCAGCCTGTGGCACAACTGGTGCAAACACTCTTGGTTTCCTTAAGGAACCAAACGCGCATCTTGAAACGGAAATCCTTCGAGGTCAGCGCACCGACGGGACAAATGTCCGCAGTGTTGAGTGTGTAATTGTTGTCAAACGGCATCCCTGGAGAGGTCGCGATGGTGTTGAAGCTGCCACGATTGATAATTCCGAGCGCGTCGTCGCCCGCAACGTCCCGTGTGAAGCGAATGCAGCGCGTGCAGAGAATACAGCGTTCGGCGTCCAGCACGATGCGCGGACCGAGGTCAACAGCCTTCGGCTTGTGAACTTTTGGTTCAACGAAGCGGCTCGCGCTCTGGCCATAATCCACAGAGTATTCCTGTAGCTTGCATTCACCGGCTTGGTCGCAAATCGGGCAATCGAGCGGATGGTTGATCAGTAGTGACTCGAGGACGCCTTCGCGCATCTGCTTAACCCCAGGCGTCGAGGTGTAAATTTCCATTCCTGGCGAAATCGGGGTGGCGCAGGCAATCGCCGGACGCGGCGACTTGGCAATCTTCAACGTACCGTCGGGATTGGTCATTGGCTTGCGATCCGGTCCGAGGGCAGGCATGCCGTATTCAACCAAGCACATGCGGCAGTTGCCAACGACCGCCAGCTTCGGATGGTAGCAATAATGTGGCACATCCTGCCTGGCTAATTCGCAGGCCTGAATCATCGTGGTCGGAATCGGTTTGCCGGTCATTGGATCCGGCGTCGTCTTCGGGACTTCGATTTCGCGCCCGTCCACCTTGACCTTGATTTTCTCAATCGCGGTAGGTGCGGGCTTCGTTTCAGTTGTGGCGGCGGTTGACATTTCGATCAGTGGTGCGCTGCGGCCAATTGATTTGGTTCAATCGGCGATACAATTTCTTTGGCGCGGCGTTCCTCGTCGGCTTTGCCCTTCGCGACAAATTCGTCCTTGAATTTCGCGACAAAACTTTGAACCGGCCATGAGCAAGCCTCCCCGAAGGCGCAAATTGTGCGACCGCCGGGGATGTTGTCGGCGATTTTCACGAGATAATCTGCGTCGGCGGCGCGACCTTCGCCATGCGTCAGGCGATGCAATGCCTTGCTCATCCAGAGCGAACCTTCGCGGCAGGGGGTGCACTGGCCGCAGCTTTCGTGGGCGTAAAAATCGGCAATATTCGCCAGCGCCTCGACAATGTCAGTCGAATCATCCATCACGATGATTGCGCTGGAACCGCTCATGGAACCGGCAGCGGCCAGGGAATCGAAATCGTAGGGCAGATCGAGCATATCGGTCTCGACCAGGACTTCCTTGCCTTCCGCGTCTTTTTTCTTGAGTTTGAATTTTTCTCCGGCCTTGAAAACCTTCGCAGAGGAACCGCCCGGAATTACCGCCTTCAATTTACGACCGTCGCGGAGACCGCCGCCAAATTTTTCGTCATTAATGAGCTCACCAATCGTCGCCTTCCCGACTTCGATTTCATAGTAGCCGGGCTTTTTGACGTGGCCGCTCAGGCTAACAATGCGCGTGCCGGTATTGTTCGGCGTGCCGAGCTTTGCAAATCCCGCTCCGCCCAGAGCGACGATATGCTTAACGTTGCACAAGGTTTCGACGTTATTAACAATCGTCGGGCACATCCAGAGGCCGAGCACGGCCGGAAAATACGGGGGTTTGATGCGGGGATAAGGCCGCTTGCCCTCGAGAGATTCGATGAGTCCGGTTTCTTCGCCGCAGATGTAGGCACCGGCGCCGCGATGAACGTAAATTTCGAGGTCGTAACCGCTTCCCAAAATGTTTTTGCCTAGAAAATTCCTCGCGCGGGCTGCTTTCAGCGCTTCGTTCAAGATTTTAGCGCCGTCCACCATTTCACCGCGGATGTAAATATAGGCAAGATGCACGTCATTCGCGAAGCAGGAGATCACCATGCCCTCGATCAACTGGTGCGGGTCCTTGTACATGATCTGGCGATCCTTGAACGTACCGGGTTCAGACTCGTCAGCGTTGCAAATGAGATAAATCGGCTTACCGCTCTTGCGGTCAACAAAGCTCCATTTAAGGCCGCAGGAGAATCCGGCGCCACCCCGACCGCGCAGGCCGGAAATCTTGACATCCTCACGAATCTGTTCCTGTGGGGAAAGCTTCTTGCCGTCGGGCAAATCCTTTGCCTGCATTGCCAGGGCCTTCTTCAAATCCCCATATCCGCCGTGACGCAAATAGCAGTCGATGTCCCGCGAGTAACCGGGAGCATCGGCATATTTCAAAATTAATTTATATTCCTGCGCCATATCAGCAACTTGACTCTGGTTTAAAATTCACTAGTTTGGTGCGCTCATCATTGCCCGATGGTGTAACGGTAGCACAACAGACTCTGAATCTGTTTGTCATGGTTCAAATCCATGTCGGGCAACCATTTTCCCAGAATATTGACCGGCTTCACTTGCATCCTCCGACGATTTCATCTGCCTGCTTGTGGCTCACTCCTTCGTAGAAGGCGTCATTGCACATCATCACCGGCGCAGTACCGCAACTGGCGAGGCACTCGACGAATTCAACCGTGAACTTTCCGTCCTTCGATGTCTGCGGTCCGTGCGCATGAGCGTCCAGACCGAATTTGTCGCAAAAATGTTGATGCAGTTCGTAAGCCCCACCGAGAGCGCAACTCAAGGTGCGGCAGACTTTGATCTGATATTTGCCCATGGGCTGCTGACGCAGCATCGGATAAAACGTCAGGATTTCAAAAATATTGATTGGGGCCAGCTCCAATTTTTTTGCGGTCCACATGGCCGCCTCCTGGGAAATCCAGCCAAACTTTTCCTGCACAGCGTGCAACACCATGAGCGACGCGGCGCGCTTCACCGGATAGTGCGAAATCAATTCGTTCACTTCCGCTTCCAAACTTTCTGTGACTTGAAAACTCATAGTAATTCTAACGGTCGCTTTCGCCCATCACAAAATCCAGGGAACCAAGGATCACGGGCACGTCGCTGATCATATGGCCGGGCATTAGCTCTCCTAAAATGCTCAAATTGATGAATGAAGGCGAGCGGATCTTCATGCGATACGGGACACCGCCGCCTTTGCTGTTGATGTAAAAGCCAAGCTCACCTTTCGGATTTTCATGACCGAAATAGACTTCACCGGGTGGCACATTGACGCCTTCGGTCACGAGCATGAATTGATGGATCAATTCCTCCATGCTGGACAATACTTTTAGCTTCGGGGGCAGGACAATTTTGCCATCGGCAATGTTGACAGGCTCTTTGGATTTGTTTTCCGCGCCGCCTGGAATTTTGTCCGCGCATTGCTCGAGAATTCTCAGGCTCTGGCGCATTTCTTCCATGCGGACAAGGTAGCGGTCGAAACAATCGCCAGCTGAGCCGATTGGAATATCAAATTCCAAATCTCGATAGCAGAGGTACGGTTGGTTCTTTCGCAAATCCCAATCGATGCCGCTGCCGCGCAAATTCGGGCCGCTCAATGCATAATCAATCGCCATCTCTTTCGAGATATGGCCCATGTCGCGCAGACGATCCACCCAGATGCGGTTCCGCGTGAGCAGGGTTTCCGCCTCAGCTAGCGCCACTCTACATTCTTTGATGAACTGGCGGACTTGATCGCACCAAGTGTGCGGCATATCACGTGACACGCCGCCAATACGTGTATAACTCGTGGTAAAACGCGCGCCGGAAATTGCCTCAGCCAGGTCGTAGATTTTTTCGCGTTCGGTGAATACCAGGAGAAACACGGTGACCGCACCAACATCCATCGCGAAGGCACCAAGACCCAGCAAGTGCGACGAGATGCGCGCGAGTTCGCAGCACATGACGCGGATGTACTGGCAACGCGGCGGCAATTGATCCTGAACGCCCAGGGCTTTTTCAACCGCGAGGGCGTACGCAACATTGTTGGCTAGAGGTGCGAGATAATCCAAACGGTCCGTGTAAGGGATGAACTGGGTGTAAGTCATGTTCTCGGCGATTTTCTCGTCGCCGCGATGCAGATAACCGACGTCCGGATCTGCTTTGGTGATTACCTCACCATCCAGCTCCAGCACAATCCGCAGAACACCATGCGTGGCCGGATGCGACGGCCCCATGTTCAATACCATCCGGTCGCCTTCTGCATCCTTCAAATCGTCTACCGCTCGCACGGCACGCGCGGCGGAATCGGGGATCTCAATATCTTGGACTTGGGCCATGAAATTTAACTTTCTGGAGTACGCACACGCGGCTCACGGTAAATCGCGCCGCTGCTGCTCGGGAAGGTGACGAACGGACCGCCCTCGAGCGGCGCCGGTTTGGTGAAAGCCACTCCCGGTAAATCCGTCGGCTTCCCTGCCAGCGGGAAATCTTTTCGCAACGGAAAATAAGGATAACCCTCCCACATCAAAATGCGGCGCAAATCAGGATGGCCAGCAAACCGCAAACCCATCATGTCGTAGATTTCGCGTTCGTGCCAGTTCGAGGTGCGCCAAACACTCAGAACGCTTGGAAGCTCGGATTTTTCCTCACTAACATCAGTCTTAAGGCAAATCTCCGTAACGTTAACGATATTGCGCAGGTGATAGACCACTGTCCATCGCGGATCTTCGCCATAATTGTCCACACTGGAAATATCCACTAGATAACTGAAGCCAAGTTGTTTTTTTGCGAACTCGCAAACAACAGCAATTTGTTGAGCATCAGCTACTTTTACAGTTATTTCGCCGCGAAAATCCTTTGGCTCGGAGATTAAATCGCCGAACTTGGCCTTGAGTTTTTGAGCTTGTTCGAGGGCAGTCACAGGAGAAAACCAGTTACGACACCGTTTCCTTTTTGTCCAGATTGAGCAATTTCAAATCCTGCACGACGGGTTGTTTGCTGATCTTGTTCTGCAATTTCATCAACGCATCCAGCAGAGCCTCCGGACGTGGCGGGCATCCGCTGATATAAACGTCAACCGGAACCACGTTATCAACTCCTTGCAAAACCGCATAGCTGCGATACATACCTCCGGTAGAAGCACATGCGCCCATGGCGATTACCCATTTTGGCTCGGGCATCTGGTCGTAAATTCGTTTAAGAAAGGCGGCAGACTTATAGGTGACCGTGCCGGCAACGATCATGCAATCAGCCTGGCGAGGCGAAAAGCGCATCACTTCCGAACCAAAGCGCGAGATGTCAAAGCGGCTGGCACCGGCAGCCATTAATTCAATTGCGCAACACGCCAATCCCATCGGCATCGGCCAGACGGAATTTGCCCGAAACCAGTTCAACGCCGCGTCGACGGTCGTCAATACTACGTCGCCTTCGATCTTAGTGTTGTACCCAATTTCGCTTTGTGTATTCATTAAACAGTTTCCTTTTGGAAACGGGAAAAAGCATAACGCACGAAAAAATCCTGGGCAAGTTATTTGTGAATTTTTTCACAAAGATTTTGCCCCGGTTTTGTCGTAACCTGAATTTAACAAATAAACCGGCAGCGGTTAGCCACAATTGTGCTATCAACTTGCGCCTTGTGACCAGTGGCAATTTACGTAGAATGATTGAACGTCGCTGGTGCGAATTATGAAAACTTTTGCGGAACTGAATTATCCCGGACGCCTCATCGCCGTCGAAGGTCTCGACGGTTCAGGTAAATCCACTCAAATCTATCTGCTCAAACGCTGGCTGGAGGCCGAGGGCATCAAGGTCTATTTCAGCGAATGGAATTCTTCTGAGCTCGTCAAGTCGGCAACGAGCAAGGGCAAAAAACGCGAACTGCTTACGCCTACGACTTTCAGCCTGATCCACGCCACGGATTTTGCCGACCGTTACGAACGCCACTTGCTCCCGCTCTTGCGCGCGGGATATGTCGTTTTGTGCGACCGTTACGCATTCACCGCCTTCGCACGCGATACCGTGCGCGGCTGCCCGCCCGAGTGGGTGCGCGGCCTCTATAGCTTTGCCGGGCAACCGGATATTACCATGTTTTTCAAGACGGACCTCGAGGTTTCCCTGAACCGGATACTTGAAGGCCGACCAAAATTGAAATTCTTTGAGGCCGGCATGGACCTGCGCCTTTCGACGGATCCGTACGAAAGTTTCCGTATTTTTCAGGGACGCATACTCGAACAATACATTGCCATGAGCAGCGAATTCAATTTTGTGGTGATGGACGCGAATCAGAATGTTGAGAAACAACAGGTCCTCGTCCGCAAACTGGTCAGCGAGAAGATTGAGCTGAAAAAATTCAAGCGCCGCAGCCCCCTGCCGTTACCGCCATCATTGTCGCTGGACGAAAAAGCCGCGAAGGAAGCCGAGGAAGATCTGTCCGCCGTATGAAACATTGCACTGATTTAACAACAAACTGCCGCCGTTTTTACGGACATGGAGTTCCCCGCGCCAAACTGGCTGATATTTCGGGCAAATTAATTGTGGTCGAGGGCGCAGACGGATCGGGACGTTCGACGCAAATCGCGCGGCTTGTTGACTGGCTGGAAACGAATGGCCACCCCACTGTGCAAGTCGGCCTCAAGCGCTCTACGCTGGTCAGTTCCGAACTGGAAAAGGCGCAACACGGGAACATTTTGAGCCGCACCACGCTCAGCCTGTTTTATGCAACCGACTTTGCCGACCAATTGGAAAACATCATCCTTCCCGCGCTCAAGGCCGGGTTCATCGTGCTGGCGGACCGCTATATTTATACGCTGATGGCACGAGACATGGTCCGTGGCATGGACGAAAAATGGTTGAAGAATCTTTATGGCATCGCTCCCGTACCAGACGCGGTGTTTTACCTTTCTGTTGAGCCGGAAGAACTCGTACAGCGTAATCTCTCCAAGAATGCGACTTTAGATTACTGGGAAAGCGGTATGGACATCGGGTTGTCCCGCGACGTCTTTGACAGCTTTCTAAAGTACCAGACTTGTATGCAGGAAACGTTCCGAAAATTGCAGAAGACCTACGACTTCGACATCGTGGACGCCAATCGATCGACCGATTCGATCACAAGAGAATTGCGTAAGAAAATTGGTGCGCTGCTTGAGGATAAATGACGCTAACTGGCAGGCAGGCGAAATTTTAAACAGAGCCGTTCACACCGCAGGAGATGCATTGGTAGGCACCAAAACAGGAGGTGCATTCGTGGAATTATTTGTCTTTTTAAAGGGGTGTGCCTGTTTGAACAGGTCGTCGAATTGTTTTTTTTGCGGATCAGTCAGCTTTTCCCTGATTTTCTGGCGCGCATCCTGCCGGACGCTCTGGACCGCCTTGCGCATTTCATCCTGACCATCGGCAATGATTTTTTCGATGTCAGCGCGCTGTCCCAAGGTGAGTTGCAGCTCCTTCTCAAGCCGATCAACGAACTGTTTGCTCAAAATCTCAGGCATGTGACCTCTAGGTGCGTTGGTGGACCTTGCGAGGCTGTTGGAAACACTTTGGGGCACTGAATTGGAGAGATCCAATTGTGCCGGAACGGTTTGAGTCACTTTAAGGTGCGAAACATCCGCGTAATTAACCAGTAACCCCCCTGATATCACGCCGGTGCCAAAAATTAAAACTGTCGCAAAAATGACTTTCCACTCGTTCACGGTGTCGCATCGCCCTGGTCAACCGAGGCCAGCAGCGTATTTTCAAAATTTTGCGAAATGTCATCGTTTGTCGAGGAAGAACTTGCGGGAATGAAAAATGCCCAGGCACCGCACAGGGCGGCTATTGCCACGCACGACAAGGCTGCGCGCCATAAACCGTGCACCCATGAATCCAAATGCTGCGACGCGACACGGGACTTGATCAAGGCTGTCACGCGCTTTTCAAAGGCATAAGGCACATGGTCATGCGGCGCCGCGGCACGCGCCGCGTTGATCAATTTAGTATGTAAAACGGGGAGTTTCATATGGGCTCCATTTCCATTGACGCGCAAAAATTGCGCAGGGTTACAAATACTTTTCTTTCGTCATACGAGACAGGATTTTCCGCATTTCGCCGCGGGCGCGAAAAGCGCGAACCTTGACCAGCGGCGCCGACCAGCCGGTCAATTCAGCGATTTCTTTGACCGACCGGTCTTCGATTTCCAGCAGAGTGATGACGAGACGCGCCTCGGGCGAAAGTTTCTCCAATACGCGCTCCACCAGCAGCCTGGCTGCGTCCGCATGTTCACTGACGGATTCCGGCGCGACAGCAAATCGTTCCAGCCAGTCGTCTTCCGGTTCGGACAATTCGCTGAAAGCCGACTCACGGTTACGCTGGTGCCCGCGCAAAAAGTCGTAACACGTCCGGACTGTCATCCGCATCAGCCAATGTTCGAACGGAGCTTCACCGCGAAAGCTTTTTAATTTGTCGAAGGCCTTAAGCCAGACCTCCTGTGCAATGTCCTCAACCTCGCTGTCGCGGCGCGCGTACCGCCGGGCGGTAGCGAAAACACGCGGTGAATATTTTGCAATCAAAGGTTCAAAGCTCGCGGAGTCCCCTGCAAGGACCGACGCAATTAATTCAGCTTCAGACCGTTCCATGCGTAGATTCGTTGTGGCCGCCTACTTGCGAACCACCCCCAGCGCGGATTCAAGCTGTTTTGAGAATTTGGTGATAAACTCGGCGGCTTGGTGCGGCTGATCCAACAAAATGTGGAGGCGTTCCTCGGTTTTTTCCGGGCGCAAACGGATCAACTCGGCGGCAGCGGTGATGTTCGACAACCGTCCTGTCACATCGTGGCGCATGTCGCTGAACTGCCGGAGCAACGTCAGGATTTGTTCCTCGCTCAACGTCACCGGCCCGCCTGACTTGAAACTGGCTGTCATTAGTAAATCATCGCGGAATCCAATGCGTGATACAAGCGGCTTTCGAGTCAGTGGTAAAAATATCCCAGCTCGCGCAACGATGAGTAATCCTTCGCCCGTTCCACGGTGGCGCGTCCCAAAATGATATGGTCAATCACTTCAATCTTCAATAGCTGCCCGGCGCGAATCAGATCGCGTGTGACCTTAACGTCGGCTTCACTTGGCGTCGGATCGCCGCTCGGATGATTATGGGCCAGCACAATCGCCGCTGCGTTCGCCGCAATCGCGCTCTTGAAGACTTCACGGGGATGGACCAAAATTGTATCCAGCGTTCCATTTGATATTTCCTCGACCCGGATCAGTCTATGGCGCGTGTTCAACAAGAGGACCTGCAGCGTCTCCACGTTTTTTGTGAGGTTGATGTCCCGCAACAACCGCACCACGGACTCGGGGTTGTCCAGCACCGGTGATTCAGACTGCAGTTCGCCCGCCATTTTCCGCGCCAGCGCGAACGCGGCCATCAGTGTCACGGCCTTGTCACGCCCGATGCCTTTGACCTTCTGCAGATCCCCGGCCCTCGCCAACGCCAAGGCGTGCAACGTGCCGAACTTTTGCAGCAACTGTTTTCCTACTTCGACCGCATTCGCGCCCTTTAGTCCAGTCCGCAGCAGGATCGCAATCAATTCCGCGTGGCTCAAGGCATCCGCCCCCAGCGCCGCCAACCGTTCTCGAGGCCGCTCGCCAGACGGCTGATCTTTTAGCCTAAGATTCTGTGACATAGGTAATTAGTATGCGAAACCAATTTCAAACACACGCAGAAAATTTAATTTTGTCTCACAGAGGACGCGAACCTGGCGCGGAACTTATGGCTTCTACCGATTGAAAAAGATGCAACCCCAGTCAATTAGCAAGAATCGAAACAAATCTGCCTGGCAATTTCCTGGACGACCGCGAAATTCGCAGCGCATTAACGCACTGGTCAGAAATCAAAACAGCAAATAAAGTCGTCGCTTGCTATGAAAATTGAAGGAATCAAGGGTTGCTACGAGAGAACCCACGGCCTGTTTTATTTTGCCCGGATGTGTTCAAAGATTCGTTTGCACGCCGAGAACAAACTTCCAAGTGATTACCACGAGATGCTCGGCCAAGGTTTTGACGGACGCACTTGCCGCTATTTGTCAGTCCGCTACGACGATGTCAAAACACAGGTACTTGCAGGCAAAACTGATGAACAGGTACTCGACTGGTGTTTGGAAAATGGCCGGCGCCTCACGGGCGAGCAAGTTCTCATTTACAACAGTTTCTTGAGCAAGCGCGGCTGGCGGGACGATGAGACCGACGGGTTCATCCCTGAAATGATCAAACAATACGGGCTGAAAGACGACGGCAGAGTGATTACTGATTTTGATCTGATTGAAATGGACGAGGGTCGCTGGTACCCCGACATGTGGCGGGACGCATGGAATTGAGCCACCCACACTGATCCCGATCAACAAATCACGCGAACAACTGCAGGGCATAAGCCAATCTGGCAAGCTCGATTCTCTCCCCGCTAACTCCGTATCGTTCGCGCGACGCTTTTTTCTCACCACAAATCTGTGTTTCATCCCGGCCGCAGTTCATTTCGACGTGGCAAGCGCTGACGTCTGCGGCTAAAGTTTGCGCAACATGGAATCCGCGAGTTCCCTCACCGATTCATTAACCCTGCCCCAAAGGCGGGCAGTCGCCGCGCGGGGCAACGTACTGGTCGTGGCCGGCGCCGGCACAGGCAAGACCAAGACGCTCGTCGGCCGCTGCATCGATTGTCTGGACCATGAACGCGCATCGCTCGACGAATTACTCGTTGTGACCTTCACCGAAGCCGCTGCCGCCGAAATGCGCCTGCGCTTGCGAAATGAATTGGAAAAAAAAATTGCGACGTCCCCCGGCGATGAACATTGGCCGCGCCAGTTGGCTCTCTTCGACCTCGCGCATATCGGGACACTCCACGGCTTTTGTTTCAAGCTTGTCCGGGAACATTTTCATGAACTCGGACTAGACCCGCAGCTGGTGATGTTGGACGACGGAGAGAGGCGCCAACTCGCCGAAGAAACGCTCGAAGAGCAATTCAAATCGCATTACGAAGGCGAGGACGAGTTTTCACGCGCCGTCCGAGACCTGATCCAAATCCATGGCAACGGGCGCGACGAAACCATCCGCGCACTGGTGCTGCGCCTGCACAACTACGCCCAGACGCGCCCTGATGCCAGCGGTTGGCTGGCGGAACAGCTCCGGCAATTTTCCGCCGCTGAACCTGTCGAATGGCAACACTGGCTTTTAGTTGCAATCAAAGCCTGGCGCGACGAATGGCTGCCGGTCCTCCACGCCCTCAGAAGAGACAATGAAAAAGCCGCCGGACTGGCAGAGATATTGGAAAGGTTGCCGGGAGAATTTACGCGTGAACTGGCGGCGGAGGTCCTGGAGCTGGCCTTGTCTGCTGACGACACCTGGCCGCCCAAACGCAAAGGCATTCTGCGGAAACCACTGGAGAATCTGCTTGAAGAGGCAAAATTCCTGGGCTCGCTCGCAGCGGTCAACGGTGGCAACGATCCGCTGGTCGAAGATTGGCAATGGATACGCGGTCCCATGGAATCCCTGGTGCGGCTAGCCCGTGAGTTCGACAGGAAATTCTCCGACCGCAAACGCGCTGGCAGCGTTTTGGATTTTCACGATCTTGAACAATTCGCGCTGAAACTGCTCTGGGAATTTGAAACAGGGAAACCAACCGTCAACGCGGAATTTTGGCGCCAAAAATTGCGCTTTGTATTCGTGGACGAATACCAAGACATCAACGCCGCCCAGGACAAAATTGTGGCCGCCCTTTCCCGTGAGGGAACGGAAGCGAACCGTTTTCTCGTTGGGGACGTCAAGCAGAGCATTTATCGCTTTCGACTCGCCGATCCGAAAATCTTCCGCGCTTACACCCAGAACTGGCACGACGCGAACGGTGAGTCGTTTTCGCTTTCAGAAAATTTCCGCAGCTGTGAATCGCTGTTGAACTTTGTGAATTCCGTTTTCCGGCTGGTCATGCGCGAAGAAACCGGCGGTGTGAATTATGACGACGAAGCGGCGCTGAAATTCGGCTCGCCACAAACGCGCGAGCCCCTCATGACGGCAAAGGATCCGTCTCCCCGAACGGAACTGCTGTTGCGCCGGAGAGCCAGGTCGGACGACGTTTTAACTGACGACGAAGGGGGCGCCCTGGCCGAAGTGGAGGAGTCAGTCAAAGAAGCCCGGCTGATAGCTCTGCACTTAAAAAAGTTGTTCTCGGAACACCGCGAGATCTGGGACGAAGAAATAAGAGGGTTCCGGGCAGTTCAATGGGGGGATATGGCGGTGTTATTGCGTTCGCCCCGCGGACAGGCGGCAGTTTACGCGCGGGAATTTGAGCGGGCAGGCGTGCCGTTGGCCATTGCTCGCGGCGGATTTTACGACAACACCGAGATTTTGGATCTGCGAAGCCTCCTGGAGTTGCTGGACAACCCATTGCAGGACGTCCCGTGCTTGGCGGTTTTGCGCTCGCCGCTGGTCGGACTCTCGTTGGCTGAACTGGCAGAAATCCGGCTCACCTTGAAAGATGGGTATTTCTGGACCGCGATGCTGAGCAACTACAATTCAAAATCTGGAGTCCAGATTGAATTGCGTGCCAAATTGGGCAAGTTTCTCAACCGGTTTTCGCGCTGGCGAAAGCTCGCCCGACAAGTCTCCCTCTCGCAATGTCTCGAACAAATCCTGGCGGACACATATTACGCCGACTGGCTGAAGACCCAGCCGCGCGGCGAACAACGGGTGGCAAATCTTGATTTTTTTTTGCGGCTTGCCCAGCGGTTCGATCAATTCCAGCGGCAGGGACTGTTCCGGTTCTTGAAATTCATCGAGGCACAGCGTGAAGTTGAGGCGGAACCGGAAGTTCCAGCGATCGCCCCGGAAAATGCGGTGCGGCTGATGAGCATTCACCAAAGTAAAGGACTGGAATTTCCCGTGGTAGTTGTGGCCGCCCTCGACAAAAAATTCAACGAGCGGGATTTGCACGGAGAAATCATCCTGGACGAACAGTACGGGCTTTGCCCCCGCGTGAAACCGCCGGAAACCGGACGGCGTTATTCCAGCCTGCCCCACTGGCTGGCGCAAAAAAATCAAAAAGACGCATTGCGCGGCGAGGAATTGCGGCTGCTCTACGTGGCGATGACGCGCGCGCGCGACATGCTGGTGCTCTCCACCAGTGTTTCTGAGAGCAAACTGAACTCGACCTGGACCAAGCGCGAACCCGTAACGTCGCAAAAAATTGCTGCTGCGGGGAGTCTTGCCGATTGGCTCGGGCTTTGGTTTGCGCAAAACAGCGGCAGTCTCGACGCAGGGACAACACAAGGCCATGCAGCGGGGCTATACTGGCGTTTCGTGGATGGTGAAGAGCTGGTAAATCGGCGGAGCGAGGCTGCCGGCGAGGCGAATTCAGAAAATTCGCCGGAGAGCCCGCAGGGTCGCCCACTCCACCCTCTGGAATTGCTTGATGAAGCAGCGGCAGAAAAATTGCGCGCGATTTTGGGCTGGCGATATCCGTACGAAGCGGCAACGCAGCGCGCGGCCAAATCTTCGGTTACCGCATTGCGGCGCGCAGCGGAAGAGGGGGATGAAGCAGCGGAGAAATTGTTTGCTGCACCGCCGACCTTTGCCGCACCGGTATTTCCAACTCCCACCCTGCGGCGAACTCGAAAGCAGGAACCCCGATCCCGGAAATTGAACGCGTCCGAAATCGGCGCGGCCCATCACACATTTCTGCAGCATGTTACTCTGGAGAAAGCCAATGACCTTGCTGGCGAAGCCAAGCGACTCTTGCAAGAGAATTTTTTGACGGCGGATGAATATGCGGCTTTGGATTTGGAGGCGCTGGAGCAGTTTTGGCAATCGCCGCTCGGCCGGAGGATTTGCGCGCAGGCTCCTGGTTCAGTGAAACGAGAACTGCCGTTCACTGCACGGTTCAGTCCGGCGGAGATTGCCTTGATTAGTGGTGGTCCTGTGGAAGGAACGCTTACAGACGAGTTCATCGTCGTCCAAGGCGTGGCGGACTTGGTGGTCCTGCTGCCGGAAGAAATCTGGCTGGTGGATTTTAAGACTGACCAGGCTAGCGGCGGTGAATTGGAATTTAAGAAAAAAATTTACGAACCGCAACTGCAGTTATACTCGGCGGCGCTGGAAAAGATCTTTGCACGCAAAGTGACGCGGCGCGCGCTACATTTCCTCGCCCCAAGACAGACAATTAACGTTTAATCGGCTTGAACTAATCGGCTTCGAACGGCAACTCTTCCGCCGGTTTACTTCCGACATCCTCGCCCGGTTTTTCGAGCGCGGCAGTAGTTTCAGCCGTGGTTTCCGTCACGGGTTCAGTCACAGCTTCCGCCGCAGGTTCAGTTGCAGTTTCAACCGGAGGATGATTCTCCTTCAGTCGTACGAGGGCGGGACGGATCAGGCGGCCCTGAAACGCCATGCCGGGAGCAAGTGTTTCAGCGGCGACCGCATCGGCAGAGGGATTTTCCACACCATGTGCGCGGTGACGCTCGGCATCGAACACTTCGCCCGGTGCGGCCACGAACGGCACGAGTCCCACCCGGCGGGCAGCATCGCGGCAGGCATTTTGAAAATGGGCGATCTGGCTGGCCAGCTCCGGTTGACCGGAACGCGTGGCCGCGGTATGCAACGCAAAAATGTGGTCAAGAATGCGAACCACCACCTGCAGCCAATCACCCTCAATCCGACGGAGTTTTTCAACTTCGAGGCGGAGGGCACCTTTTTCCGCATCATTCATTTTCTTCTGGAACTCGGCAAAGTCACGGACTTCTACTGCGATCCGCTCGGAAATATCGCGGGCGGCCTCGACGGTTTTTTCCGCACTCCCCTGGGTCGTTTCGTGGACGCGCGCCCATTGATCGGTAACAGCAGAGACCTGGACGGTGAAGCTCTTGAGGTCTTGGATTTTCTCGGCGACCTCGCCGAGGGCGTTTAATTCGATTAACTTGCCAGTCGCGCGGTACTCCAAAATGTACGGCAAACAGGCAAATAACGAGCCCAGCGCAACGCAACTGGTCACAATGGCGATTTCGATCTCAGAAATCGGATGATGGGCTTTCGAGACCATGGCGGCAGCCACTACGATCAGAATCGCGTCAGTCAGCAAAAACGGCCACTTGGGTACCTTCCATTCGGAGACTTTGTTCATGGTGGCAGTGTCCAAAAAAAAACAGCTTAAGGCAAGTCAAGTGCTCGCTTTCTCCTCGACTAAAGTTTTTCGTTCGGAATCATTTGCGCGTGCGCACCTGTGTCATCTTCAATCCCGCCGCGCGTGGCAACAAAGCGAGGCATTTCCGCCGGCATCTCGGCAGCATGGCGGGCGACTACGCGTTCAAAGCCACGGCGGCGGCGGGTGACGCCCGGCGGCTGGCGGCGGAGTCCGTGGTGGAAGGCTTTGAAAGCATCGTGGCGGTGGGGGGTGACGGCACGGTCAATGAAGTCTTGAATGGGATCGGCGAGGTGCCAGATGGTTTTGAACGCGCCCGGCTCGGTGTGCTGCCGCTCGGCACCGTGAATGTTTTCGCGCGGGAACTCGACATTCCGCTGCGGCTTGAACGCGCTTGGGAGGTATTGCTCCGCGGAAATGAAATCAAAATCGATTTGCCCTGCGTGGAATTTAACGCCGATGGAAATACAGAACGGCGGTATTTTGCCCAGCTTGCCGGCGCAGGCCTGGATGCCCGTGCCATTGAACTGGTGAGTTGGAAGCTGAAGCAAAAAACGGGGCCGCTTGCTTACGTCGTTGCCGGATTCCAGGCCCTCGCAGAGCGTCAGGCCAAAATCATCGTCCGGGCCGATGGAAAAATTCAGACGGGCGAGTTGGTATTGGTCGGCAACGGACAATTTTACGGTGGTTCGATCGCCGTTTTCCCGCGGGCGGATTTAGATGATGGTCTGCTGGAAATTTGCGTTCTGCCGCAAATAAATCTGATGACCCTGCTCCGTTGCGTGCCCAGCTTTCTGCTGAGTCGGCGATTGCCCGAGAAAGTGGTTAAGCGGATCAGCGCGCAAAGCTTTGAATTGTCGGGCGAGACACCGGTGGGTTTTGAATTGGACGGCGAATGGGTCGGACGCCTGCCGGCGACCTTTTCCATCGAACGCAAGAAATTGCGCGTCGCCGTACCGTGAATCACTTTGCCGCGGAACCGTCAAGGCCGCTACCAGTAACATTTTGCGCCGATACCAGCGGACCTTGAAAACTGGTGACGTGGATGGAGGCAAGTTTCACATTCGTCATGTTGGCGATGGATATGCCGCGAGTGCAGGTGCCCGAAATGTCGCTGAGAGTGAAACCATCAATGGGTCGCGCGGCGGGCACGCTATTGGCAGCGACCAATTCACGGACATCTTGTACGTGGACATTCTTGAAGCTTATATTTTTAACGAGTGGCCATTTAGCAACGTCACCAATGACCGGATCCGTGGCTTGAATGCCCTTGGTCATCAAGTCGATGCCCACAAATGTTGGTAATTTCAGGATGGTTAGGTTTTCACCGGAAATATCTGCCATATAGCCGCCGCGGCCTTCGCGGCTCTTGATATATATCGCATTTTGGCGGCCGGAGAGAACGCAATTCTGAATTGTTACACCGCGGACGCCTCCGGACATCTCGGTGCCAAAACCGATGGCCGCGTAGATGGAGCTTTGCAGACGGCAATCGCGTATCATAACATTTTCCGTGGGCCGAGAAAGATTCTGTGCAGCCAATCCGCGTCCGGATTTGAGCGAGACGGCGTCGTCACCGGTATCAATGTCGCAACGCTCGATCGTCACGCCATCGCAGGAGTCCACGTCAATCCCGTCACCGTTCAGGTTCACGCTTCGAATAGTCAGATTGCGGGCGGTGAAATTGTGGCAGAACAAGGCATGGATGGACCAAAGTTGCTCATATTGGGTGGTAAAATTCTCCAGCACGGCGTTGGTGCATCCGGTTAGCTCGATCAACACCGGACCGCGCGGATTTCGCAAGCGGCTTAATGAAATCGGCGGACCAAAGATCGAGCCGCCACCAGTTATGGCGACGTTGGCCGAGTTTGACGCACAAATCAGCGCGCGATGGCCCTCTCGGAATTCCCCCTCCCAGCGGACCTGCAGCAGCGGGTAGTCCGCCAGGTCGCTGCTTCCAACGAGGCTGGCGCGCGCGGCGAGCTGCAGCGCGGTATTCGCGCCGACCACGATGCTGCCGGTCAGGTAAATTCCGTCGGGCACCAGTACCGTGCCACCGCCGGCGGCGGCGCACGTATCCAGCGCTCTTTGAATCGCCGAAGTATCTTTTGTCACCGCGTCGCCGGCAGCGCCGAAATCGAGAATATTAAACGTTGCATTGTCTGCGGCGCAAGCGGCGCCCGACAGATTCCAGGCGGCGACGAGCCAAATGACCGTTTTCATGGGGCAGCCGAATTCTGCCCCCAGCCTGATTTGCAGTCAACTCGCCCTTCCGCTTGCTGCCATCGCCAATTCTGTTTAGGTTGTCGCCCGTTTGCATGAGTGAAATCCTTGTCATTGGCCACCGCAACCCCGATACCGACGCCATCTGTTCGGCAATCGGCTATGCTGAATTCAAACGTCGCACGGGAATGCCGGAGGCCATCGCCGCGCGGTGCGGCGACACCAACGACCGTATTGATTTCGTCCTCAGAACTTTCGGAGTAGCGGCGCCGAAATTCATCGCCGACGTCTCCCCGAAGGTTTCCGACGTGATGCAACGAAGAATCCTGAGCGTGCGTCCCGACTCGACGGCCGCGGACGCGCTGCAACTGATGGACGAGAAGAACCTGCGAATTTTGCCCGTGATGGATGGGGAACAAAAATGCCGCGGCCTGCTCTCACTTTTCAAACTTAGTAAATTCCTGTTCCCTGCGGTCAACCGAGCACAGAATTCACGCGAAGTTCTGTCGTCGTTGAACAACCTGGCGGCGACGCTCGGCGGCAAAGTTGTTTTGGGTTTCGAACCGGAACGCGAGGATGAGTTGATCCTGATGATTGGGGCGATGCGCCAGGAGTCCTTTGCGGCACGGCTGGAAAAATTCTCGCCGGAAAGATTGTGCGTCCTCGTCGGGGACCGAAGTGATATCCAGAGTTTAGCCATCCGCAGCGGCGTGCGCGTGCTCGTGGTGACCGGCGGCAGCCCCGTCGATCCGAAAACCATCGAATCGGCGCGGGAAAGGGGAGTCAGCGTAATCGTTTCGCCGCACGATACGGCCGCAACCGCATCGCTTTGCCGCGCGGCCGTGAGCGTGCGCCATGTTCTGAATGAGGAATTCCTGTGTTTCCGTGAAAGCGCGCCGCTCGCCGCCGTGCGGGAGGAAGCGTTGTCATCGGGATATTTCGTCTTTCCGGTGCTCAACGGCGAGGGCCAGACGATCGGCATTTTGTCCAAGACGGACTTTCTAAAAACCGTGACGCGCAAGTTGATCCTCGTGGATCACAACGAACTGTCGCAGGCCGTGCAAGGTGCGGACGAGGTGGAGATTATTGAGATCATAGACCATCACCGCATTGGCGCGCTGGTCACGCAACAACCGATCCTTTTTCGGAACGAACCGGTGGGCTCGACGAGCACGATTGTGGCTGACTGTTTTTTCCGGTACGGTGTGGAATTGCCGCGTTCAGTGGCCGGCCTGTTGCTGGCCGGCGTCGTTTCGGACACCTTGAACCTAACATCGCCGACATCGACGGTGCGGGACGCGGAAATCCTGAAGCGACTCGAACAGCTATCATTCGTCAACGCCCGCGATTTCACCGAAAAACTGTTTGCCTCTGGCTCGCTGCTCAACCTCAAACCGGCACCTCAGGCCATCCAGACCGATTGCAAAGAATACGCGGAGAATAATGTCAAATTCAGCGTAGCCCAGATTGAGGAAATCGGATTCGAGCAGTTCTGGAAGCGCAAAGACGAGTTGCTGGCCGCGCTGGAAATTTATCGTGCGGGGCGGGCTTATTACTTTTCCGTGCTGCTGGTCACTGATGTGACCACGCAAAACTCGCTGCTCCTGGTGGTCGGTGACGAAAAATTCATCAAGCGAATCAACTATCCGCGGCTTGAACCCGGCATCTACGAACTGCGCGACGTCGTGTCGCGCAAAAAGCAATTACTACCCTACCTCACGCATTGTCTCCGGGAAACGGAAAAGGGCGTGAAGGGCCTATAGAGGTTCCAAAATCCGGACTGCGTCATCCAGTCTGCCTTTGTTGCCAAACTCACCGCTGGCGTTGAAATTTCGTGGGGATCTCCTCATTAGCCGAATTATGAAGGCAGAGGCGCGCCGACACTGATTCTGTGTTTCAAGCAGTAAGCGCCGTTGTGCACGTATTTTTCCGCCCACCATTTCAGGCCGGCACGCTCCTTCGGCGTGAGTTGGCGGGCAACTTTTGCAGGTGCGCCCAGCACAAGTGACCCGGGCGGAATTTTTGTTCCCTGTGTCACCAGAGCCTTAGCGCCGATGAGCGATTGTTTGCCAATCACCGCGCCGTCCAAAATCACCGCACCCATGCCAATGAGCACTTCGTCACCGACTCTGCAGGCGTGAACGATCGCGCTGTGCCCGACAGTGACCCAATTGCCGAGCAGGCACGGAAAATCATCTGCGAGATGCAGTACCGCGTTGTCCTGCACGTTGGTGTGATGCCCGACGACAATGCGGTTGATGTCGCCGCGCAACACCGCGCCATACCAGACGCTCGCATGGGCGCCGAGCGACACGTCGCCGATGACCGTCGCGTTTTTGGCGATGAAAACGTTTTTGCCGAGCTTCGGCCTTTTACGCAGGAAGGTGTCGAGTTGACGGTCCAGTACGCTCATGGGCGAATGCTAGCGCCAATCTCACGCTGAAACAATTTTGAATTCTCGGGAAAAACGGGATCGTGAGTTCGCGCGAACCGACTAATTAACATGCCCGTAAACCGGATCACCACCATCGCCGGTTTTGGGATAACACCAAAGGCGATTCTTGTTCGCATAATCAACCTCATTCTGCCAGTCAACATCACTAACGTAACTGGCCGAACCATCAATGGCGGCTTGCGTGGCTCCGCCCAAATGCCGCGCGGTAACGCCTTCCGACGGCCAGCTCGATCCGTCGTTAAAGTCCGAAGGATCCTGCTCATCCGCCTCGAAGAGTAGGCAATCGGTCGGGAGCATCTCCGAAATCTTTACAGGCGTTGCGTTGGAAAAGTAACCGGATCGAAAACCTATGACCGCGCCATTCATGATGTAGCTGGAGAGTTGCTGTTTGCGACCTGGCACATCCGGTTGATCCATCGGGCAAAGAAAAATTCTGGGCTGGCGCAAAGAGTCCCACAACAAACTTGACTGCTCGACGAAAGCGCCGTGGCCCTGGACGGAGAGGTTTAATTTGTAAAGCCACCCGGCACGGGCCGTCCCGTCTGGCATGGCGTGGCCATAATCCCAATTCGGCCAGGTTAGCACGTCCCGGCTATCGTTGGAGTAAGCGTGCAGGGCGATCATGACCTGATGGAGATTATTGAGGTCAGTGGTTTTGGCCACCTGATTTTTGCCATGTCTTAAAGCGGGCAACAAGAGTGCGGCCAGAATCGTGATAACGGCGATGACTACGAGAAGCTCGATCAACGTCAGTCCAGTGGCGGCCCGGCAGATGGAGTTCCCGTGAACTTGTTTCACATTTCAACGGTATTTTGCGTTTTGGTTTCTGTCCAGCACGCTTTT
>JBEKMT010000055.1:0-25698 GCA_050008355.1 Verrucomicrobiota bacterium | reverse complement strand
TCGGCAGTGAGCTTGGGAGCTATTGCAGGGCTCAAGCGCTTGCCCGGTCAAATGCCAGCTGTGCTTTCGCAGTTGGTTCCAGATGGCATTGTACCGGCCTCGAACCGCTTACAACTTTCCATCGGGCTGCCGTTGCACCACCAAGACCAGTTGGGTGAATTGATAGCGCAACTTTATGATCCGCACAGCACTAACTATCACAAATTCCTGAAGCCGGACGAGTTCACTGCCCGCTTCGGGCCCACGGAAGGGGAGTATGATTCGGTGGTCCAGTTTGCGGAAGCGCATGGCTTGACGGTTGTTCGCCGGCACAGCAACCGCGTAGTGCTCGATGTGGCAGGCAGTGCGGTCGACATTGGGCACGCATTTAAGATTACCCTGCACACTTACAAGCACCCGACAGAGCGGCGCGATTTTTTCGCGCCGGATACCGAACCCAGCGTGCCAACAAATCTGCCGATGGCTGACATCTGGGGATTGAGCGACTATGCGCGTCCGAAGCCGCAGCTGGTCAAGGTTGATGCCTCGAGCGCAAAGCCACAGAATTACAATGGTACCGGGGAGTACGGGTCGTATCAGGGATCGGATTTTCGCAATGCCTACATTCCCGGATCCAGCCTGAATGGCGGCGGCCAAACAGTGGCACTGGTGGAATTGGACGGTTATTATTCTAATGATATCACGAGCTATGAGGAGCAGTGCGGTTATCCCAATGTGCCCGTACAGAACGTACTGCTTGATGGTGTGGCTGGAAATCCTGGTTACAGTGGCATTACCGAAGCCGTGGTTGAAGTCTCCCTGGACATTGAAATGACAATTGCCATGGCACCCGGCTTATCCAACGTGGTCGTTTACGAGGGAAACAACCCCTATGATATTTTTAATGCCATCGCCACAGACGATACGGCGAATCAAATCGCCAGTGCCTGGACGTTTGATACTGATCCCAATACAGAGTGGGCGGGAACTGGAACCACGCTGGACTCCATATTGAGTGAAATGGTTTCGCAGGGTCAGTCGTTCTTTCAGGCATCCGGCGATAGCGCGGCCTATACAGGTAGCGACGCGCTTAATCCTCATTCTGCCGGTCCGATTCCCGTGGACAGCATTTATGTCACGAGTGTTGGCGGAATTTCATTGACTATGAACGGCAGCGGCGGTTCGTGGTCGTCGGAGACCGTGTGGAATTGGGGCAACAATCAAGGCAGTGGCGGCGGCGTAAGTTTTAATTACTCGATTCCCCAATGGCAGACCAATGTAGACATGTCAGCCAACCACGGCTCGACTTCTTACCGTAACCTCCCGGATGTGGCATTGACCGCAGACGCTGTTGACGTGGTGTACAGCAATGGTCTGACGGGCATCTTTGGTGGTACCAGTTGCGCGGCGCCACTGTGGGCCGGGTTCTGCGCGTTGATTAATCAGCAGGCGGTTGGCTCCGGCGAGAAAGAGGCTGGGTTTTTGAACCCGGCGCTTTATGCCATCGGCACAGGACCAAATTACACGGCCTGTTTCCACGATACGACCACCGGCAACAACATCGGCGATAATAAACCGGGACGTTATTACGCGACGAGTGGCTACGACCTGTGCACGGGGTGGGGAACACCCAATGGAACCAACTTGGTCAATGCGCTGGCCCCGCTCGGCTCGCCATTTTTTATCAGCCAGCCAGCCAGCCAGAATGCCATCAGCGGCACTGGAGTCACGATCACGGCACCCGCCTCCGGCGCCGCGCCGCTAAGATTTCAATGGCTTCTCGACGGTACCAATTTGTCCGACGGCGGAAATATCTCCGGCAGCGGTACCGATATTTTGAATATCGCCGCAGCAACAACCAACAGCGCCGGCAATTATAGCCTCGTGGTGAGCAACGCCTACGGCTCCATTACCAGCCTCGTGGCTTCGCTTACCGTGAATCTGAGACTGATCAGCGGCACACTCTCCTCGTCGGAAAACCCATCGGGTTTTCGCGACCTCGTGGACTTCGCGGTCGATGTGGCCCCGACGAATGCGTCCGGTACGATCCAGTTTTTCACCAACGGCACAGCGTTCGAACTGGAAACACTAATTTACGGGCAAACAAACAGTGCGAACCTCGCTTCGTTGCCGCGTGGTACAAACATCATTGCGGCTGTCTACTCAGGCGATGCGAATGATTTACCCTTCACAAACTTAATTTATCAGGTCGTCACCAATCATCCGCCCACGGCCATCCCGGCATTTTTTACGCGCGCCGCAGGTGCGGTCCTGAATATTCCCGTTACGAATCTGGCGGCGGGATGGAGTGACGTGGATGGCGATATAGTTTCTCTTGCCGGCATCAGTGTCAGCACCAATGGTGTGACGGTGACCAATAACGCAGGGTTGCTTACTTATTATGACAGCAACAACGTCGCCGACCAATTCACCTGCACAATCACCGATGGCTTCGGTGGGACGAATTATCAAACGGTCAACATCGTGGTTGCCTTTCCGGCCATCGGCGTTGTTCCCGGCGGCGGTATTGCCTTGAATCTAACCGGTGCGCCCGGGCAAACCTATGTTTTGGAAACAACCACCAATCTGATTTCACCGATGACCTGGCTACCCGTTGCTACCAACACGCTGGGGACGAACGGAATCTGGCAGTTTACCGATCCACAGGCCGCCAACTTTGCGCAACGGTTTTACCGGCTCAAATTTTGGTGATGATCCAGCGGCTTGCCGATGCTGCAAAAAGAAAGCAACATGTTCGCGTGAGCGAATTCCTACAGCGCGTCCAAAAAGAGTTTCGGGAGCACAACCTGATTTCGCGCAGGCAAAGAATCCTCGTTGCGGTCTCCGGTGGCGTGGATTCGATGGTGTTGCTTCATCTGTTGAACTTGCTCTCTGCGAAAAACCGCTGGAAACTATCTGTTGCCCATTTCAACCATCAGTTGCGAGGTCGTGCCAGCGACGCAGATGAACGGTTGGTGCGGCAAATCGCCAAGACAATGCGGTTGCCGATTTTCACCGAGACATCGGAGGTCGATAGGTTTGCCGCGCAATCAAAAATTTCCATCGAGATGGCGGCCCGGAAGCTGCGGCACGAATTTTTTGCCCGGGTTGCGCGCGCAAAAAAAATTTCCATCATCGCCCTCGCTCATCATTCGGATGATCAGGTCGAACTTTTCTTTGTGCGGATGTTGCGCGGCACCGGCGGCGTGGGTCTGGCCGGGATGAAGCCACGTTCGCCGTCTCCCGCCGACAAAAAAATCACGCTGGTCCGTCCGCTGCTGGGGTTTTCCAAGGCGCAGGTCTTGGAGTTCGCCCGCGAACACCGGGTTTTGTTCCGCGAAGACACGAGTAATCACGCCAATCATTTTCTTCGCAACCGGATTCGCAATCAATTGTTGCCCCTGCTCAAAAAGGATTATCAACCGGGCCTGGCGGGCAATGTTTTGCGGCTCATGGAGATTACCGGGGCGGAATCCGAACTGGCCGCCGAGGCGGCGCGGCAATGGCGTCAACAAAGTGAATTTGCAAGCAGGGACGGCGCCGGGATCCGCTTATCAGCAGGTGCCGGGGCGGATTTCGCCGGCCTGCCGCGGGCGATTCAACGGAAAGTACTGCAACAACAGTTGGTCGAGCTGGGTGTGGCTGCGGATTTTGATTTGATCGAGCAGCTAAGGAAGTCGGCCGAGAAGTTTGTGAGCGTGGGTTTGGACTTTTCAGTGGCACGCAATGCGGCAGGCAACATCAACTTGCGCAGGACCTCTCCGGCGAAATTTAACCTGGCTGAATTGAAAATCAAATTGTCGAGTCGGACAGGGCGGGTGAAATTTGAAGGCAGGGAATTTTATTGGCGGGTCCTGGCGCACAAGCGTCTGTTGCCTTCGCAAAAACCGGCAAAAGCCGGCAACGTTGAAAAATTTGATGCGGACCGGATCGGGCAGGAAATCATTTTGCGGCATTGGCGGGCGGGGGACCGGTTTCAGCCGAGTGGCCTGGCAACGCCGGCGAAATTGCAGGATTTGTTTGTGAACGCCAAAATTCCGGCCTCACGACGGCGGAACCTGGTTTTGGCTGCTACCACGACTGGCGAGATATTTTGGGTGGAAGAATTGCGGATCGGGGAGCGATTTAAGCTGACGCGGGAAACGAGGCGGCAATGGATCTGGTCGCGCGCAAAAATCGATCAAATTTAGCTGCTTAATTCGCTTTACAGAAGACGAGTGAATAATTACTTTGTTGCACTCATTTAACTATGGAAGCGAAGACAAAAACGATTGAACAGTTCAAGACGCACGCCAAAGACACAGGTTCTGCCGATGTGCAGATCGCGCTGTTGACCGAGCGCATCAACCATTTGACCGGCCATTTGCAGGGAAATGCCAAGGACCATAGCTCGCGCCGCGGGTTGCTGATGATGGTGAGCCAACGCCGTCGCTTGCTTGATTATCTGCATGACAAGGACTTGGCCCGTTACCAGACGGTTACCAAGAAATTGAAGTTGCGCAAATAGATTAATTAGATTTTATTTACGGAAGGTGCAGCCTCTTGGTTTTCAAATTGGTCAGCCTTCCGTTTTTGGATTTGCACCGCACGCGAGCGGGCGGATCCTCCAACCAAAAAATCGCGTAAAAATTCCGTTGCCTCCAGGGAAATTTCAATCAGCTCCGATAGGGTTCGGAGTTCACTGAAGTTCCTCGGGTGGCGGCGGGCAAGTTACATATGTCTGAAAAAATCACCGCCCAACTCGGCGACAAACAAATCATTATTGAAACCGGCAAGCTGGCCAAGCAGGCCGACGGTGCCGTAACTATCCAACTCGGCGAAACTATCGTCATCGTGGCGGCAGTAGCCGCAACCAAGGCCAAGGAAGGTCAGGACTTTTTCCCGCTCACCGTGGACTATCGCGAAAAAGCGGCAGCCGCGGGTAAATTTCCCGGCGGCTATTTCAAGCGCGAAGGGCGTCCAACCGAGAAGGAAATTCTCACTTGTCGCCTGACTGATCGTCCGATTCGTCCTCTGTTTCCCAAGGGCTGGTATAACGAAGTCCAGGTCCAGACGGTGCTGTTGAGCGCGGACGGAGAAAATGACCCGGATATTTTGAGCATCATTGGCGCGAGCGCGTCATTGATGGTCAGCGACATTCCGTGGGCCGGTCCGCTTGGTGCCGTTCGTGTTGGCCGGATTAGCGGAAAATTTGTTGCGAACCCGACCCATTCCGAACAGGCCGAGAGTGATCTCGATCTCGTTTATGTCGGCAACGAAAAGGACATCGTCATGTACGAAGGCGCGGCGGAGGAGATTTCTGAGGCCGACTTCAATGCTGCTCTGAAATACGCCCAAGAAGCCATCCAGCCACTGATTGCCGCGCAAAAAGAGCTTGTTGCCAGGGTCGGCAAAAAGAAGCGTGAAATCACGCTGAAAATCGTTCCGGACGAGATCTTGGCGGAAGCTAAGCAGCTTGCCGGCGACCGTTTTGTGCCGGCGCTGCTTACTCCCGGCAAGCTGGCACGCGAAGGTGCCTGCAACGCGATCAAGGAAGAGGTTGGCGCGAAGCTCATCGAGAAATTCGGTGCGGAAAAAGTCTCGCAATTTGTCATCAACGATGCGTTTTATTACATTCAAAAGGAAGCCGTGCGGAGCTTGATTTTGAATAGCGGCAAACGACTGGATGGCCGCACGTTTGAGCAGGTTCGTCCCATTACCAGCGAAGTTGGCATTCTCCCCCGTTCGCATGGTTCGGCGATTTTCGCCCGTGGCGAAACGCAGGCCGTCACGCTGGCGACACTCGGCACCGGCGACGACACGCAGGAATTCGATTCCTACACCGGCGGCTCGAACGAAAAGAAGTTCATCTTGCATTATAATTTTCCGAATTTTTCCGTTGGTGAAACCGGCCGTATCAGCGGTCCCGGCCGCCGTGAAATCGGCCACGGCGCGCTCGCCGAACGTAGTATCGAGCCGATGATCCCCACCCAGAATTATCCTTACACGATCCGGGTGACCAGCGAGATCATGGAATCCAATGGTTCCACCTCCATGGCGTCCGTTTGTGGCGGCACGCTGGCTTTGATGGATGCGGGCGTTCCATTAATCCGACCGGTTGCGGGCATTAGCGTCGGCATTTGTACGGAAGGCGAAAGCAGCATATCACGGTACCAATTGCTTACCGACATTATCGGCTGGGAAGACGCATACTGCGACATGGATTGCAAGATTGCCGGTACTGAAAAGGGCATTACCGGCTTCCAGCTTGATCTCAAGTTGAAAGGTCTCCCGCATGCGATCATGGCCGAAGCCGTGGAAAAGGCGCGCGTTGCCCGACTTACGATCCTGGCGGAAATGGCCAAGACCATAGCTGCGCCCAGATCGGAGCTAAGCAAGTACGCTCCGCGTATTGAGATTGTCAAGATCAACCCTGAAAAGATCGGTGCCCTCATCGGACCAGGCGGCAAGAATATCAAGAAACTTGTCGAAGAATCCGGTTGCGAGATCGACATCCAGGATGACGGCACGGTCAACATCTTCTCCGTATCTGCCGAAGGCATGAAGATAGCGAAGGACGCGATTGTTGGCATGAGTGCCGAGGCTGAAATTGGGAGAGTCTATCGTGGTAAAGTCGTCACAGTGAAGGAGTTTGGCGCTTTTGTTGAATTCCTGCCGGGTAAGGACGGATTGGTTCACATTAGCGAGCTGGCAAACTTCCGCGTGAAGAAAACCGAGGACATTGTCAAGGTCGGCGACGACATCACGGTAAAATGTCTTGGCGTGGACGAAAAGGGACGCGTGCGCCTGTCCCGCAAGGCTGCGATGGAAGATCGTGATAAGGAGGCGGCAGCGGAAGGCCAACCCCAGCAGCATTAATTCGACTGCAAAATTTGAAGGCGCGGACGGCTTTCGTCCGCGCTTTTTGTATCCATAATTTCAATCTTGAGATTTGCATTCTGGCGACTAGCAACTATGTTGATGAGTGGAGAATGGTCCGATGAGCAGTGATTGGAAGCTTGTTTATTTGAGGACGGCAACTTGGGAGACTCAAACTTGACACTAAAAATCGGTTAAACCCCGAATACTTGAGAGATAACGGGTTTGACTCGTTCAACTTCTAAAATTAAGCTGATGCCAATGCTGGCTGCTGAATCAAAAGTGGCGACTTCGGATGCAACCGATTCGCCAACTGCCGACCCCGCCCGTTCCTGGAGGAAAATTGTGGAACCGGTGGAACCATTTCTTCATGCGGTGACGCAACAGCTCATAAGGCAGGCGCGCGATTTTGACCCGCAAATCGTTTCGTATGCCGAGCATGCCCTCAACAATGGTGGAAAACATTTGCGTCCGACTTTGGTGGCCCTGGCGGCTGGCTGTTTTGGCCAGCCGGACGAATCCCATGTCAAGGCGGCGGTCATCATCGAGATGGTTCACCTGGCTACGCTGGTCCACGATGATGTGATGGACGAGGCACAAATCCGGCGGGGCAGCCCGACGGTGGCAGCGAAATGGGGCAACGAAATCGCCGTTTTATTCGGCGATTGTCTTTTTGCCCAAGCCTTGAAACTGGCTTCCAGCTATCCGACTACGGAAGTTTGCCGTGCCGTGGCGCTTGCGACCAACACCGTCTGTTCCGGTGAAATATTGCAGACGCAGCAACGTCGTAATTTCGTGGCCGCAGGACGGGACTATTTCCGGGTGATTGAGATGAAAACAGGTGAGTTGTTCACTCTTTCATGTGATCTGGCCGCTTTTCTATGTGGAGCTACTGCGGGACAGCGGGCCAGCTTGCGCGAATTCGGCGCGGCGGTTGGCACTGCATATCAGGTTTACGACGATTGCGTGGATTTGTTCGGTACGGAAGCCGAAGCCGGCAAGTCGCTGGGCACAGACTTGGCGAAGGGCAAATTGACCTGGCCGCTTCTGCTGGCTTGGGAACGCGCCAGTGCAAAGGACCGCGCCAAGCTGGAAAACTTGATTCAGCAGTGGCGTCCGGAGAATTTTGCAGGGGTTAATTCTCTGCTGGCCAAATACGAGACTTTTGCGCCTTCGGTAGAAGTTATCGAACGATATTTGGAACAGGCGCGTCGGTCATTGCGCGTGTTACCGCCGTCCTCTGGGCGGTTGGGTCTGCTCGGATTGGCTGATTTTCTTGCGCAACAAACCGGCATTTTGGCGGTTCAATGATCATGATTATTATGTCAGAACCAGCCACCACGCCTGACGCTGATGCTCCCGCCGAAGTGTTGGAGGGGGACTTGGTGCGAAGGGCAAGGGAAGGCGATTTGTCGGCTTATGATGATTTGGTAAAGCGTTATCAGGAGCGGATTTACGCCACAGTTTATCACATGACCGCCAACCATGAGGATGCCAACGATCTGGCGCAGGATGCCTTTATCAAGGCTTTTTCCGCACTAAAATCGTTCAAGGGTGGGTCCTCCTTTTACACTTGGCTTTATCGTATCGCGGTCAATAAGACTATCAATTTCCTAAAACAAAGGAAGAATAAGTACCATTTGAGTTTGAATGACCTCGATTTCAATGCCGAGAACGATCCTGACTTGGTGGCTTTGGTTTCCCACAAGACGCCGCAACGGGATGCGGGTTTGTCTGAGTTACAAAAAAAATTGAACGAGGCGTTGATGAAACTGTCAGAATCTCACAGAATGGTTGTGGTATTGCATGATGTGCAGGGCCAATCGCATGACGAAATAGCCGAAATCATGGGTTGCAATATAGGAACCGTAAGGTCACGTCTGTTTTATGCGCGACAACAATTGCAAGGTTTTCTGGCGGAATACATTAAGCCATAGTATGAACAACAGCGAACAAGAATTTGAAGACCTGAAGCAATTATTGAAGCTGAAGCGGCATGAAATACCGCCGCCAGGATTCTTCAGCAGTTTTTCCAACCAGGTGCTTTCCGCAATCAGGGAAGAACGCACTGGTAGAGCGGCCAGTCACGTGAATTACAATTTTCCTTGGTTTTTACGGTTTCTTGGCGTTTTCGATTCGCGACCTGGTCTGGTGGGCGGTTTGGCCACAAGCCTGATGCTTTTGCTAGTATTTGGGGTGGTGCTGTCTGACCACTCGGATACTGATTACAACTCGCAAAATGTGTTCGCTCCCGGGACTTCAGTCCAGAATTCGTCGCCAGCCGCTTCGTCTGCTCTTCCCACCGACGTGGCTAGCGCAGATCAGGCAACATCCGGCGGGATTACGGTCAGCACGAATCCGGTGGCGAGTCTGCAGCCCACCGCCGTGCTTTTTGGCCAGCAGAATCCGCTGTTCCAGAGTGCCAGTTTTCAACTGGCTGGCAGCCCCGCCCATTGAGTCGTTGGCAAGTAATTAAATACTTTTTATTTTTCGCGGTGTGCGCTTGAAACGCCGCCGCGTTTTTCATTTAATGCCGTGAGTGCCAACCAAAGTCATCGCGGTCGCCAACCAAAAGGGCGGCGTCGGAAAAACCACTACCGCAGTCAACCTTGCAGCCTGTCTTGCGGCCCTCGGGCAGCGTGTTCTCTTATTTGACCTCGACCCACAGGCGAATGCCACCAGCGGCCTCGGCCTGGAAAAGATTGAGGGCGCAAGTGCCTATCGCGTGCTGTTGGGGGAAGGCGGTCTATTGGAAAAGGTTAAACCGACGAATTACGAGCGGCTGGAAATCATACCGAGCGAAGTGGATTTGTGCGCCGCGGACATCGAAATCGCACGCATGGAGAATCATCTGCAACGACTCACCCAATCGCTCCAGCCGGTTCTGGACAGCGGTCGATTTGACCTCGTGCTGGTGGATTGTCCGCCTTCGTTGGGAATCCTTACCTTGAATGCATTTACCGCCAGCGACGGTATACTAGTCCCGTTACAATGTGAGTATTATGCGCTTGAGGGCATTTCGATGATGAACCGTGTGTTGGGTCAGTTGCGTGAGGCTGGCGTAAATCCGCGGCTTGAAATTTTCGGTGTCGTGATGACGATGTTCGACGGCCGCACAAAATTGGCCAACGAAGTCGTCGGGGAAGTGCGCAATCTGTTCGTGGGCAAAGTTTTTGAGACGGTTATTCCGCGCACTACGCGCCTCGCCGAAGCGCCCAGTTTTGGCAAACCCATCATTGATTACGACAAATATAGCAGTGGTTCGGCAGCGTACGAACTGTTGGCTCAGGAGTTTCTTTTGCGGTTGAATTCTCATTGACTTCGGAGGTGAGCCCCGGAAGTTGGAGCCTTAATGGGTGGAGTGCAGGGAGGATAGCCAAATATTGCGATTTATTTTTTCGAACGTGTGATTGCCAGGACTGGCAGATTTCATTAGCTTTTGCTCAGCGCATTAATTTTTATGGCCAAAGAAATCCTCGAAATGTCGATTGAAACGGCAATACTGGAATTGCCCGACACCAAAACGATCAAGCTCAAATGGCCGGAAGGACACAATCCAGATTTCAAGACCGGCCAGTTTATAACGATTTACTGGCCGGATACAACGAACTACAAACGCGCCTATTCGCTTTCGTCCTGCGCGCTGGACCGAGGTTTCTACGAAGTCACTGTCAAACGTGATGGCAAGATGGGCACACGCATCGTGGATTGGGCCAAGGCCGGGGATAAGATGTTTGTGATCCCGCCGGTCGGTAAATTCCTGCCGGCCTATGAGAAAGACCTGGTCTGCATCGCAGGTGGCTCGGGCGTGACGCCTTTTCGCGGATTTGTTCGCGAAGCCACGCGCCGGAAACTGGCTACCAAGATCACCGTTCTTTACAGTGTTCGCCAGCCTAAGGACATCATTTTTAATAACGAATTTAGGGAACTCGAAAAGGAAAATCCTAATTTCAAATTCCACGTTACTTGTACGCGTGCGGTTCCGGAAGACAATTGGACTGGTCGCAGCGGTCGTGTTGACTCGGCCTTTGTGAAATTGCACGTCAATGACCTGGCCAACACGGTCTTTTACGCCTGCGGTCCAAATGCGCTGGTGGAATTTGCTGAAGGCCTGGTTTTTGAACTTGGCGCGCCGAAGGAACAGATGAAAACGGAAAAGTGGGGATAAAAGTTCATTCTGGTAAAAGGGCCAAGCCCGTTCGCGTTAAACGGTTCTAATCTGTTTGTGCAGACATCGTGGTAATCCGGTTTTAAAATTTCATGCTAAAACGCACTTCGCTTTTTTTTGCGCACCAGAAACTCGGTGCCAAGCTCATTGATTTTGGCGGATGGGAAATGCCGTTACAATACACCAGCATCACCGACGAACACCTCGCCGTACGAACTGCCGCCGGGATCTTCGACATCTCGCACATGGGCGAAATTACTGTCAGCGGCGCGGGTGCGGCTGAATTTCTCAACCTGACACTTACTAACAACATCCGCAAACTCGCTCCCGGCGAGGGTCAGTACACGCTGATGTGCAACGAACGCGGTGGGGTAATTGACGACCTCTATGCCTACCAGCTTTCCGACGCTGTTTATTTACTTATCATCAACGCCTCGCGCGTGTCCGATGACGTTGCGTGGTTGCAGGCGCAGGCGGCGAAATTCTCCGGCGACCTCAGGCTGACGGATGCGTCCCACAATTACTCTGCTATTGCAGTGCAGGGACCGCGCGTGAAAGAGTTCATCGACAAGGTGATTTCCGGTGGCTCCATTTCTGCGATGCGGGTCAGTGCCGTGACGGAACTGAAGAAAAACCAGATCGCCGGATTCAAACACGAAGGCCACTGCGTTTTTGTTTCTCGGACCGGTTATACCGGTGAAGACGGATTTGAAATTGTCGGTGGTGACGAATCCATTCGACAGCTTTGGGATGAGTTCCTGACGATGGGTCTGTCATTCGGGCTAAAACCTGCCGGACTCGGCGCACGCGACACCTTGCGCACAGAAGTTTGCTACCCGCTATATGGCCACGAACTGGACGAGGACACCACGCCGATCGAAGCTGGCGTCGGTTTTTTTGTGGCTCTCGATAAAGGAGATTTTAACGGTCGCTCCGTCCTCGCGGAACAAAAGGCGAACGGCGTGAAGAACAAATGCGTCGCGTTCAAGATGACGGATAAATCCGCACCGCCGCGTCCGCACTATCCGATTTGGGTGAACGGGGCCAGCGTCGGCGAAGTCGTCAGCGGCACGCAAAGCCCCTCGCTGGGAATCGGAATTGGCATGGGGTATCTTCCGTCAAATTGCGCGAAACCGGAATCCAGAATTGAGATTGAGATTCGCGGCAAGCGATTCCCTGCGGTCATTGTCAAAAAGCCGATTTATGAGAAAGTTTAGCGAAGGCAGGACGACAACCCCTCAAAATTGATTTGAGAATCTGTCCCGGCGGCGTAACTTAACTGCAGGTTTTATTGATTAATCAAAATAAAATTTATGACCAACGTTCCTTCCGACTTGAAGTACGCGAAATCACACGAATGGGTGCGCGTCAGTGGCGATACGGCGACCATCGGCATCACCGACCACGCCCAGCAAGAGTTGACCGACATCGTGTTTGTTGAACTGCCCGCTGTGGGTCGCAAAGTCAAGGCTGGTGAAGCTTCTGCCGTAGTGGAATCCGTTAAGACCGCGAGTGATATTTATTCACCCGTCGGTGGTGAAATCTTGGAGGTCAACAAAGCGGTCGTGGAAAATCCAGCGCTCGTGAACAGTGAACCAGACACAGGCGGTTGGTTTTACAAAATCAAATTGAGCAACCCGGCTGAGGTCAACGCACTGCTCTCGCCGGATGATTACAAGAAACAGATTGGTGGGTAACCATTATTGAGCCGTCTATTGTTGGCTGACGGCGGGCGTTTTGCTTCTGCAGGGGATAATTTCACCGACGCATGGAATTGGCGCATTCAGGAAAGCCAGGTTTAAACTCGGTTGCCGCTGAAAAGGCGCGCTTGGACTTCGCGGAAGCTATGGAGAAACGCATCATTGTCGGACACGGCTTTTTCCACCAGTTGTTTTAGCAGGAACAATTCGGAGCTGTTGATTACGGCATGCACGCTGTGCTTGTACGCCTCCATAGGGACGAAAGTTTGGAAAGATTCGCCGACCAGCAGCACCGTGGCATGCCGCCGCTGGCCGATCGCCATGTCCTGGACCGACTTCAGCGTCAGGTTTTCTTCGAGCTTGTTGGCTCCGAATAATTCTTCAATTAGCACGACCTGATATTGGGTGGAGGTAAAGCGTATGAGAAAATCGCTATGCGTCGCGGCTGTGTGGACTTTATAACCAAGTTCGAGCAGGGCGGTTTTGGCGGAATCCAGCCATTCGGGCGTCGAAAATGCGATCAACGCAGGCTTGTCCGTTTTGCTGACAAAATCAAAGGAATGGTTCATTTAATCTTTAAGATGGGTGCTGCTTCGGACTGATTGGCTTTCCCTGCGGCGCCGCCGGCGCCGATTTTCATGCGGAGCAATCCGGCGCTGGAATCCATTTCTCCGCGCGATTTCTTTGAATTATCGAGGCCCCGGGAAACCACACTGCGTTTCGTGCAATATAGTAATGCGGTTTCATCCGAAATTGTGCCCTCCTCAAAGGCCTCCAGGCAGGCTTGGTCAAAGGTGCGCCAGCCAAAGGGATAACTGGCCTCGATGATTTCGTAAAAGGTTTTGCCTTCGCTTTCACCCAGGCGAATTGCCTCCTGGGTGCGTAAATTTGAGCCCATGATTTCGACGAGGGCTTGTCGGGCGCCCCCGACTTTCGGCGCCAGCCGCTGGCTGACCACCCAGCGGAGCGAATCGGCCAGGCGAATGCGGACTTGCTCCTGCTCTTCCGGTTCGAACATACCCATGATACGGTTGATCGTTTCGCCGGCATTGATCGTATGCAGAGTACTCAATACCAGATGGCCGGTTTCCGCCGCACTCAAAGCAATTTTTACTGTCTCGCGGTCACGCATTTCGCCGACAAGAATTACCTTGGGTGCCTGTCTCAATGCCGCCCTTAGGCCGTTGACGTAGGAGTCGAAATCGATTCCCAGCTCGCGTTGGTTGAATGTGGCCTTGTCGTGTTTGTGCAAATATTCGACCGGGTCTTCCAGCGTAACCACATGGACGGGCTTGGTTTGGTTGATCCGGTTGAGAATGGCCGCCAGGGTGGTGGATTTGCCGGAACCCGTCGCGCCGGTTACGAGCACCAGGCCGGTTTTTTCCTTTGGAATCTCGTTCAGGGCTTCTGGAAGTCTCAACTGCTCCAGAGTCGGGATCTTGGCATTTAACTGCCGGCACACGATCGAATAATTTCCACGCTGCGAGAAAACGTTCACACGAAAACGCGCTGATTCGCCCAGCGCATAGGAACCGTCGCAGGAACCGTGTTTGATCAAATCTTCAATCTGCCAGGCGTTGTCGCCAATCATGTTCAATGCCACGGTCTCAACCTGAAATGGCGTCAGTTTTTCAATAGGCGGATCCAGGACGACCGGTTTTAATTCGCCGTAGGCTTCCACCTGCGGTGGACGATCCACTGTGAAGATTACGTCGGACACTTCCGGTTGTGAGGCCAGAATTGTGGTCAGGACTTGGTCTAGTTCCGGGCGTCGCATAAATCAGATGCCGTCGTCGTCTTCCGGGGGATGGGCCAGGAGCGGACGGAATTTTTTCTTGTCGAGCGCCTTGTCATAGGCGTCTTCGGGGGTCACTCGTTTCATGCGGACGTGCTCCATGATATGGTCGTCCAACTGCTGGTTGCCGTATTTTTTGCCGACTTGAATCATACCTTGGATTTGATGCGTCTTGCCTTCGCGCACCAGATTGGCCACGGCCGTGTTGAACACGAGAACTTCGAATGCCGCGACGCGGCCTTTTTTATCTGACCTTTTGAAAAGGGTCTGAGCGACAATGCCTTTCAAGGCTTCGGAAAGGGTCTGGCGGACCTTGTTCTGCTGGTCGGCCGGGAATACGTCAATGATACGGTCCACGGTCTTAGCCGCGCTTTGCGTGTGCAAAGTACCGAACACCAAGTGGCCTGTTGCCGCCGCGGTGATTGCCAGTTCAATGGTTTCTAAGTCTCGCATTTCACCGACGAGAATGATGTCCGGGTCTTCGCGCAACGCACCGCGCAATGCCGCCGCGAATGACTTGGTGTGTACGCCCACTTCGCGGTGATTGACCAGGCTGTTTTTGCTTTCATGCACGAATTCCACCGGGTCTTCCACAGTGATGATGTGGTCCTTGCGGTTGCGATTCGCATAATCCACGATGGCCGCGAGGGTGGTGGATTTGCCGGAACCGGTCGGTCCCGTGACCACTACCAGGCCGCGATGCAACATGGCGAACTTTTTGAACACGGGGGGCAATGGAGACTCCAGCTTTTCGAAATCCTCAAATGAGAGCACCCGGCTTGGAATCTGGCGGAACACCGCGGAGACGCCGTTTTTTTGGTTGAAGAAATTGACACGAAAACGGGAAATATTGGGGATTTCGTAACCGAAATCCACGTCACCCGTTTCTTCAAAGATCTTGATTTTGTAGTCCGGTGCGATTTCGTAGAGCATGGCCTTGAGGGCGTCGCTTTCCAGGGGCGGAAAATCCACGCGCTGCAACTCGCCATGGATACGCATCATTGGCGGATTGCCCGACGACATGTGCAGGTCGGAGGCCTTCTGTTCGAACATCAGGTTGAAAAAGGCATCAATTTTTGCCATAAGCACTTTCGGTTGACGCGAAACTCTTTATAGTCATGCCCTCCTGCAAGCAATGAAAATGCCTAATGAAATCATCTGTGAAGAAATCGCAAAAAATGGTGTTTTAACCTTCGCCCGGTTCATGGAACTGGCCCTCTACTGTCCTGAAACTGGTTATTATGAGACAGAAAGGGGCAAAGTTGGACGCGGGGGTGACTTTATCACCAGTGTCAGCACTGGAAATCTGTTCGGCCAACTGCTCGCATATCGATTTGGCGGGTGGCTTTCCGACCAGAACCGGCCATCCGATTACGTCATCGTGGAGGCGGGGGCGCACGATGGACGTCTGGCACACGACGTCCTGACCTGGCTTCAATCTCATCGTCCCGATGTCTTTGCAGACCTGAAGTATTGCCTACTCGAACCGTCCCCTAATCGTCAACGCTGGCAGCAGGAGACGTTGGAGGCATTCGCGTCGCACGTCCGGTGGGCTTCAGACTTTTCACAACTGGCAACTGGAGATTCAATCGAATCCCTCCCCGGGAGAATAAACGGCATCATCTTTGGGAACGAATTGCTCGACGCCTTCCCCGTCCACCGATTCGGCTGGGACAAGCGACGGCAGCGATGGTTTGAGTGGGGCGTGGCCAATCAAAACGGTAACCTGATCTGGACTCAAATTGATAGCCCAGGCCTAAAAGCGCGGTATCCGGAATTAGAACCGTTTTTGCCAGATGGGTATACGATCGATACGTCTCCCGCGGCCGAAAAATGGTGGAGCCAGGCTGCCGGAGCACTGGAGCAGGGCAAGCTGTTGACACTCGATTACGGCTTTACGGACGGCGAATTGTTTTCGCCCTCCCGCGTCAATGGAACGTTACGGGCGTATTACCGGCATCACGTCACAGACGACATTCTGGCAAATCCCGGCGAACAGGATTTGACCGCCCACATCAATTTTTCCACCTTTCAAAAAGTCGGCGAAGCCGCCGGGTTGACCACGGAAAGCTTTACGACTCAGGCCAAATTCCTGACGCAAATCCTTGAGCAAACCCAGCACTGCGGGACTTTTGGTGAATGGAACAGTTCCCGCGCACGGCAGTTTCAAACCCTGACCCATCCCGAACATTTTGGCCGCGCCTTCCGCGTTCTGGTGCAAAAGCGATAGCCTGATTTAACCATGGAATCTGACTTCGAATGACTGGACAAGCACCGGAACGACAGTCATGATTTTGCCATGAGACATCGGCGGGCCAAGCTTTTACCTGATGGTTTTTGTGTCTTGCTGGCGTGGTTGATTATCATTTTCGTCACTAGTTTGAGAACCAACAAAGCTTTCAGCGCCCCGCCAGACCTTATGTCGTATCGGTATCTAAAGAATGATCTGGGCGCAGTCTATAGTGCGCAGGCGACGACGTTAAAATTATGGGCTCCCACCGCGAAGGCTGTCTCCGTGGTAATGTATGCAGATGCCACAACCACCGAGTCTTCCTCGGCCCCGATGACGTGCGACGAGCTTGGCATCTGGTCGGTCACCATCACTGGAGATCTCGACGGTAAATATTATCTCTACCGAATTTCGTTGTCGGGGTGGCCGGACCATCAAACAACTACGGTTATGGTAAACGACCCTTATGCCCGCGGTTGCTCGGCCAACGCGGGCAGAACTTTGATCTATGACCCGGTCAAGACCAATCCCGCTGGCTGGGACCAAGACAAATTTGTAACACTGCGCAATCCGGTCGATGCAATTCTGTACGAAGTTCATGTCCGCGACTTCTCCATCAACGCCAATTCAGGTACTTCAGCCGCAAACCGGGCCAAATATTTGGGTATGACTGAGGAGGGCACGAAAACCTCCGAGGGTGAGAAAAGCGGGATTGGCCATTTGACTGAGTTGGGGATTACCCATGTTCATCTGTTGCCGGTGAACGAATATGCCGGCGGAGATGAGAGGCAGCGCGCCGACGATTACACATGGTACGATTGGGGCTACGATCCCGTGCTGTTCAACACGCCCGAAGGTGCCTACACCAGCAACCCGGATGGCACCACCCGGCAAAAGGAACTCAAGCAAATGGTTCAGGCTTTCCACCGGCATCATATCGGTGTGGTCTTGGATGTGGTTTTCAACCACACCGCCAGCACCGGCTTGAGCCGATTTTCCATTTTTGACAAGGTGTTTCCCGGTTATTTCTACCGCATGGACGCCACCGGTCGATACGCCAACGCCACCGGTTGCGGGAACGAATTGGCCTCCGAACGGCCCATGGTCCGGAAATTCATTGTGGATTGCATCAAATATTGGATCACCGAGTACCACGTTGACGGTTTTCGGTTTGATTTAATGGGCATCCTGGACCGCGATACCATGTTGGAAGTGTATCGGGAGGCGAAGCAGCTCAATCCCAGCGTCATTATCTATGGCGAGGGTTGGGAAATGGAACGGCTGCTGCCTCCTGACCGGATGATGACGCAGGTCAATGTTCAAGGAACCGGAATCGCGGCCTTCAACGATGGCATACGGGACAACATCAAAGGGGATGTCATGAACCGCGTTGCCCGTGGCTTCGTTCAGGGAGCCGGACCGCCTTATGGCGGCATGGCCAGGTTTTGGCTGAATATCAAGGGGCAGAGCACTGGGCGGGGGGACACCAGCATTCCGGTAGCTTCGCCAAACGAATCGATCAACTACGATTCCGTGCATGACGACCTCTGTCTCTGGGACAAATTGCAGGTGTCAGCCGCGGACGTGCCCGAAAACCTTCGTATCAACATGGATAAACTGGCCGCCGGCATCGTGCTCACGGCGCAAGGCGTTCCGTTCCTTCATGCCGGCGACGAATTTCTGCGCTCCAAGCATCTCGTCAGCAACAGTTATAATGACAATGATCCCCGGGTGAATCCCATCAACTGGTCGTTGAAGTCGCAGCACAAGGATGTCTTTGACTTTTACCGGGGCCTGATTGCCTTGCGCAAAGCGCATCCGGCCTTTCGCATGACGGACAAGGCCACTGTGGATCAGGCCTTGGAGTTCGCGACGAATCTCCCGGTGGACATGGTTGCCTTCGTGATTAAGGACCATGCGAACGGCGATGATTGGCAAAACATCCTGGTCATCTACAACGGGACCGGTCAAGGACAGGATTTGAAGGTGGCAGGAGACTGGACTATCGTGGCCAACGATAAACAAGCAGGCGTTAATGAACTTCAAACGGCTGCGGACAAAATTACTGTCCAACCTTATTCATTGGTCATAGCGCATACTGAAGGACCTTACTAATTCGATCCGAAGCCGTGAAATCGACCGACTAGTCCCATAGACACTCGGGGCCTGGAGAAAGTTAAGCAATTGTCACACGCGTCCCATGCAGGGATCGCTAGAACTTTCCGTCCCGGTTTCAAGATGCCCCGCAAAGCGCTGTTCGAAATCCGGCGAACCTTCCACGCTGATCCGCAAATCATGCCAGCCAAAACTGTGACTTAGTTCCAACGAATGGTCAAATGTCGCCGCTGGCGCGAGTAGAACGGTTCGCCGTCCGGTGCCATAAGCCAGATCGTCCACCAATACCGCTGAAGGCTGTCGGGTGTTGCGGTTGTTGATTCGGAGCACGATCAAATGGCTTGCGTTCGCCGGTTGGAGCGTAAAAGTCAACTGCGGGTCGTTTGCCGACCCTCGAAACTCGCGGAAGAAACCATTCGGGCCATGGACACGCAGGTGATAAAAACCGCTTTCAAAATCTTCCAGCGGCCAGTCGTCGCTAAAAGCGTCGCCAGCGGATACCGCATAGTTCCAAGTACGTCCGATTTCAAATGTTTCCGAACTTTCCAGGGCCGTCCGTACTTTTCCCGGGGCATAGATGAAAAACGGAGCGCCGGCTGCGCGCCGGCCAAACAATTGATTGCCTGCCCCTAGGCGAATCGAAAAAGTTTTGCGGTCAGCCTTCAATGCTCCGTCAGCGACTAGTTCATAGGGCAGTGCGCACGCGGGACGAATGCCCGTCTCCTGCCGCGGTAAAACGGTGGATGTGAGCGGATTGGAGCGGGCCTGCGCAATTTCTTCGGTGCACAAACTCTTAAAGTCCGCCGGCATTGGCTTGAATTGTGCCTCGTTAATCGAGCCGAGGAACGCTACCCGCTCCACACCGGACGGTTGATCAATGCGCGCGCCATAATAAGGACGAAAAACTGATGTCAGGTCGCCACAGACAGTGCGCCGCCAGTCGCTGATGTTGGTCTCGCGGACCGGGCGGCCGGTTTTTGCACTCAAAAACTTCTCAAGGAATTGTAGCACTGACGTGTGATCAAAAACCTGGGAGCAGACATAGCCTCCGCGACTCCAGGGCGAGGCCACGACCAGCGGTACGCGGTAACCCAAACCTATGGGATCTGGACCTCTGGTCGAATCAGGATTTTCCAGCCAGTGTCTCTTCTGCTGTTCCTGGCTCTCCTGTTCCACGGATACGTCAATACCAGCGGAAACTTTTCCTGTGCCCGGTTTGTCCGGGTGCGGCGGCATAAACGGTGGCACATGATCGAAGTAACCGTCATTCTCATCGTAGCAGAGGATAAAAATGGTTTTTTTCCAGACGTCCGGATTCTGGGTCAGAATATCGAAAGCTTCGGACAGATACCAGGCACCGTACCAAGGGGCTGATGGATGGTCGGAAAAATTCTCCGGCGCAACAATCCACGAGACGGTGGGCAGTTTGCCCGTCCCGACATCTTCGCGGAATTGCTGGAACACATCGCCTTTTGGCGCTTTCATCTCGCGGGTAATGCCATTTTCCTGATAATTCAGCAAATTCAGTTCGCGATATTCCGGGTCGCCGGCGTTGATGGTGAAAGCCTTGCGATGCAGGTTTTGTTCTTGCGGAGACAGCCGGGCAAAATTCTCATCAGTAAATTGTTTCAATCCCTCCCGGATTTGTTTCAAGCTGGCTTTGGTGGTTTCAATTTGTTTCTGGATCTCGGGGGACGAAGGTTTGCTTTCCAGGTCTTTCAATTTCGTCGTCGACGCTATTTCTGCTTTTTGAAGGTAAAGGCGGTGCGCCGGGGAGAAACGGACATGATATTGCTTGAAATATTCCAGGGGATTATCGCCGTAATTGGAAAGCCACTTTTCCGTCTCCTCGTCCAACCCCGTCGAGAGACAGATCTCATTTTGATAAACGCGCCAGGAAATTCCGTTTTCCTCAAGGCGTTCGGGAAAGGTCTTCCAATTCACCTCGGTATCAAAATCCGCATCCTCATTTGCGAGGTTGGCCTTTGCTGCAACAGTTGGTTTTTCCCGGATTGTACCTGACCAGAGATAAAGCCGGTTTGGCGTGGTGCAGGTGAGAGCGGAGCAAAAGTTTTGATCGCAAATGGTGAATGCATCTGCCAGCGCGTAATAAAAAGGAAGGTCATCGCGATTGTAGTAGCCCAACGTCAGGGGAAGGTTGGTATATTGGCTTTGCTCGGATTTTTTGGCTGTGAGCCAATGGTTGTGTTTGCCGCCGTTCCGGGCCGCCACCTGCGATTCGCGCGAATGAGGCAGCGAGCCCATCCAAGTGGACTTTGTGCCCATCAGGTTGAGCCGGAACGGCGCGAAGGTTTCGCCGGCTTCATTGGTCTGGAGCCAAACGGGATTGCCATCCGGCAATGTCATCGCCCGTGGGTCATTGAAGCCGCGCACCCCCCGCAACGTCCCGTAACAATGGTCAAATGAACGATTTTCCTGCATCAAAATGACCACATGTTCTGCTTCGAGGTAAGTGCTGCCCGGAGTGGGATCAATGGCGTAGGCCCTTTGAATGGAGGCGGGCAGTAGTCCGGTAAAACCGCCACCCGCGGCGAGCAAGGCGGCTTTTTTGAGAAAATCGCGGCGTGATTCCATCTTGATTTCAAAATAGCGGCGACGTCGGAGGCTTGCCAACTTAAATTCAATCCGTCATAAGATTGACATCGCTCGCGCAATCCGCAAAATTCTGGGCACACCGAATTCTTATGCAACCGATCGAACTTCACAAGATTGACTACTCCATTTTGATTGCCTATGTCGCCTTCGTTTTAGGAATCGGCTGGGCTCTGGCGCGGTACATGAAAACGTCTTCGGACTTTCTCACGTCGGCGCGTTCGATTCCGACCTGGGTAACCGGGCTTGCTTTTATATCGGCTAACCTTGGCGCGCTCGAACTCGTCGGCATGGCGGCCAGCGGCGCAAAATACGGCATTGCCACCGCCCATTTCTACTGGGTAGGAGCGATTCCCGCGATGATCTTCCTGGCGGTGTTCATGATGCCGTTTTATTACGGTTCGAAGGCTCGGTCCGTTCCTGAGTATCTAAAAATGCGCTTTGATGAGCGTGTTCGCGCCTTAAACTCCATTGCCTTCGCCGTCATGACGATTTTCGCCTCAGGTATATCCATGAACGCGTTGGCCAAGCTGCTGAACCAATTACTCGGTTGGAACTACAATTTCGGGTTGTTCGTATGCTCGGGCGTGGTCCTCCTGTATGTTTTGAAGGGCGGCTTGACTTCGGCCATTTACACGGAAGTGCTGCAGTTCTTCATGATCGTTCTGGGTTTTGCCCCGGTCGTTTACCTGGGTTTGAAAGACGTGGGTGGCTGGCACGCGATGAACAACTCCCTGCAGACAGTTGCGACAAACAATGGCTATGCCGCCGACGCTTGGTCGAGTGCGTGGAAACCGTTGCTGGCCGGGCCGGCCAACAACCCGATGGGTGTGGATTTATTTGCGATGGTATTTGGCCTGGGGTTTGTTTTGAGTTTTGGTTACTGGTGCACGAATTTTCTCGTGGTGCAACGCGCGATGGCGGCGAAAAACATGACTGCTGCTCGCAATACGCCACTCGTCGCCGCTGTGCCAAAGATGCTGTTTCCCTTCTTGGTTATTGTGCCGGGCATGATTGCCGTGGCGTTGACTTCTCAGCCGGGCAAAGATTATCGCATTCCGCCCCCGATTATTTCGCAAGATAATTATGTGAAGGCAGTGGACGCACTCAAAAATGCCAATCCGTCCGATCCTGCCGCCGCCGTCCAAGCCGTGGATACTGCGCTCGGCAAGAACGTGGACGCCACAAAAATCACCGCCCTGGTGGCAGCCAACGCCGCGAACAAATTATCGGACCCGGCCATCGAAAAAGGAATCTATAACAGCGTCACCGAATATGATTACGACGGGGTTATCCTCTCGCTCGTCAAGAAATATTGTCCCCCCGGTTTGCTCGGCCTTGCGCTCACCGCGTTGCTGGCGTCCTTCATGTCGGGCATGGCCGGCAATGTGACGGCCTTCAACACTGTTTTTACCTATGATCTGTACCAGGCGTATTTTGCGAAGAACAAAAGCGACCAGCATTATTTCTGGATGGGAAAGGTCATCACCGTCGTGGGAATTGTTTTGAGCATCTTCGCGGCCTACTTCGCCTCCATGTATAACAATGCGATGGACATCATCCAGCTGGTGTTCGGTTTTGTGAATGCACCGTTGTTCGCCACCTTCCTGCTCGGCATGTTCTGGAAACGCACAACCGGTACCGGGGCCTTCCTTGGATTGTTCGGCGGCATTGCTTGCTCGGCGATTTTTCATGCCTTGACAACGGTTGCTACCAATGTGGATGCCGCAGGCCACGTGATCAATGGAATGAAAGGCGGTTACCTTGGGGTTCACGTGAAATTTCCGAGCGAAATGGCGCAGAACTTCTGGCTGGCGGCGTTTGCCTTTACGGCCTGTTTCACCCTCACGCTGGTGATTTCGTTGCTGACATCTCGCACGAAATCTGACGAAGAACTCAAAGGCCTCGTTTATTCACTCACACCCAAAATCGTGGATAAGAACCTTCCGGTCTGGCAGCGGCCCGGTGTCGTCGGCGTTGTGCTATTGATATGCTGCGTGATTCTGAATGTGATTTTCTGGTGAACCAACCAAACGAAAGGAACTGAATTTATGGGACTCGATATTCGCTGGCCGATTGGCCTCATGTTCACGCTCATTGGCGTGTTGCTCACCGGTTATGGCTTGTCAAGAACCACCATTTCCACCATTCAGGTAGCTGGCCAAAGTATCAATATCAATCTCGTCTGGGGCATCGTATTGCTGGTGTTTGGCGTGGCGATGTTGCTGGGCGCGATTAAAGGCGGGAAAAATCCGCCGAAAGCCTGAACTGCCGAATTGCTTTCACAGCGCCGGGAAATTACTTTCTACGGCGCCATTTTATTTGTATATGAACCGTACCGAACTCACCGCGCACATTACCGCTGAATTTCAAAAGCATTACGGACGTGAACCGCGATGGATCGTGGCCGCCCCCGGCCGGGTTAACGTCATCGGCGAACATACGGATTACAACGACGGTTTTGTCCTGCCGATGGCCATTGAGCGTTACGCCATCATGGCGGCGGATACGTCGGTCATGCCCGAAAAGATTTCCATTTTCGATGCGCAGTTCAAGGAAACGGCCGAGATTGACGTTTCTGTGCCGGTGGCCAAGGGTCAGCCCAAATGGTCGAACTACATTCGCGGCGTGATCGCCGGCTTTCAAAATCGCGGTCAAAAGATTCCCGGGCTGGATGTCGCATTCATGTCCACCGTGCCGCTCGGCGGCGGCCTCAGCAGCAGCGCAGCGCTCGAAGTCTGCACTGGCACACTGATTGAAGCAGCGACCGGCAAGATCATTGATCCGATCGAAAAAGCCCTGATTGCACAGACGGCCGAACATGAATTCGCCGGTGTTCCCTGCGGCATCATGGACCAGTTTATATCCGCTCTTGGGCGCGAAGGTCAATTGCTCCTGCTTGATTGTCGGACCCGCAAAACCGACCTGGTGCCGATGGACGACCCGTCAGTCGCATTGCTCGTCATCAATACGAACGTGAAGCACGAGCTCAGTGGGGGCGAATATGCCCAGCGGCGCGCGGAGTGCGAGGCCGCCGCTAAAATACTCAATGTCAAATCGTTGCGCGATGCCAGTGCCGACAGTTTGGAGCTGGCAAAGAGCAAAATGAGCGAGGTCGTCTACTGCCGCGCCCGGCACGTTATCGGCGAGATCGAACGAACCTTTCACGCAGCGGAAGGAATTCGCCACTCCAACTGGCCGACCGTTGGGCAATTTATGTACGCCAGCCATGATTCCTTGCGTGACGATTACGAAGTCAGTTGCGCTGAATTGGATGCCGTGGTGGAAATCGCGGAAGAAATCGGATATGCCGGCGGCGTTTACGGCTGCCGCATGACCGGAGGCGGTTTCGGCGGTTGCTGCGTGGCGCTCGTAAAAACTGAAGCCATCGACTCCATTACGAAAAGGATCGCGGCCGAATACAAAACCAAAACCGGCATTGAAGCGAGCATCTTCAGTTCAAGGCCAGCTGCAGGTGCGACCATTATCAAGGGTTGAGCTCCGACGCTGGCTTGCTCCATGTTTTTTTGGAGACGAGGCAGGGAATTTCTAATTGATCTAATTGATTCGACAAAGGCGAGACCATTCACGACGTCTCCAGTCAGGCAATTATTGTCGCAACCAGTTAACTCTGGAGCGTGGATCTATTCCGCCTAAGCAACGCACAGCCTAGAAACGGCATTGGAACAATTTCGCCATGTCATTACCGACATCGCTCACGCCACCGAGCTGCATTTCATTATCTTTGACTTGTAAAGCTTAAGGCTTCATCAAGTTACAACTGCTCATTACACCCCATCCGATTTCCCGCTTGCAGCTCCTCACCCTATGGTGCAGCTTTGAGTTAGTGGTTTCATTCAGAAGAAACTATGAACTTGCTTTGGATAGGCGGTGGGCTTGCCGCAACAGTCATTGTGGTGGTCCTTTTTGTGCTAGGTGGCAATGCGGCTGCTCGCGAGTCAGGACTGTTGCCGCCCAGAGGGCACGCAACCATGGCGGATGTTGAGCGTTTGGCGCGAGCAGGTCATAAAATCGCTGCCATTCGCTGCTACCGCGAGATCCACAACGTTGGTTTGGCCGAAGCAAAAAAAGCTGTCGAAGATCTATCCCTGAAGTCCTGACCGGCGTCACCATCGTGACGATGCCGGTTTTGCTCGCACCACGACATAAACAAGTTAACGCTTGTACGGCTTTGCCGGAGATTACTGACTCGACAAGACCCAATTTAGGCAAGGCATAG
>JBEKMT010000054.1:0-25946 GCA_050008355.1 Verrucomicrobiota bacterium | reverse complement strand
GAAAAATTCCGGGCCGGCGACGGTGGCGATGACTTTGAGCCCGTTGCCCGAGACGAACCCCGAAGAACCACTGCAATGGAGCCTGGTGACGTCGCCCTTTCGTGTCCCGGCGAGCGACGCGCTTTCGTCTTTCAAAACGACGAGCAAGATATTGAACATTCTCGCGCGGGCCGAGGCGGAAGAGCGCGGCGCGGATGAGGCGCTGCTGTTAAACACCAACGGCGAGGCCGCCGAGGCCGCCGGTGGAAACATGTTTTGGGTTTATCGGGAGCGCATTTGCACCGTACCGACGGGTCGCGGTGTTTTGCCGGGGATTACGCGCGCCGTGGTTTTGGAAATTTGCCAGTCGCTCGGCCTCGAAACCAATAAGCGCGTGATCAAGCCGGAAATGTTGCGGAATGCGGAAGGAATTTTCATCACTACCAGTGCGCAGGGCATTGTGCCGGTAGTCTCGTTCGACGGCGAACCGGTTGCGCCGTCGCCGCTTGTGGATCAAATCGCCACGGCCTACAACGAAATGCTGCTGAACGAGTAGGCGAATTCAAACTTGGCGTGCGGGCGCCGCTGATTAAATTATGGCCGTGCCACCGCGAAACAAATCATTTTCCAGACGCCGGAAGTCCGGCGGCAGGCTTTTTCTTTTCTGGTTGATACTTTTTGCGGGCGCCGGGATTGGCTGGTTTTGGTGGCATCAGCATCATCCCCGCAAGATTGAACGGCATAAGGCAATTCCGGCCATTGAACCGGTGCCAACCGTTTCACCACCCGTACAACCCACGCTCCCGCCGATCCCCAATTCGCCGCCGCCTTCTCCAGTTCCGTCGACGGAAGTCCAACCCATGGCCGTCCCCCCGCAAACGGCAGGGCAATTTCCACGGCCGGTGCTTGACCCGCTGGAAGCGCAGATCGCGCTTGCACGACGGGCAATTTCACCGGGCTCAATTGATGCCGCCATCGGATCCCAGACCCGGGCTGCTCTGGCGGCCTTTCAACGCTCGCAACAATTGGCAGAGAGCGGAAAGCTGGATACCAACACGCGGTCCCTGCTCACCCTGGATGCTCCGATCCTGACGACCTATACGGTCACGACGAACGACCTTGCCAGCCTGCAACCGCTGGGGAAAACCTGGACGGAAAAATCCCAGCAGTCCTCGCTTGCTTACGAGACAGAGCTGGAATTGGTCGGCGAACAGGCTCACTCGCACCCGTCACTCATCAAGAAACTGAACCCTCACGTTGATTGGAACAACATTACTGCCGGAACAATTTTGAATATTCCCGACGTAGAATACCCGGAACCGGTTGACAAGGCGGCGTTTGTGGTGATTCACCTCTCCCAAAGGTATTTGGAGGCATTTGACGGCCAAAGCAACCTTATGGCGCACTTTCCGTGCAGTATTGCGGCAAAAGTGGATAAAAGACCGGTTGGGGAGCTTCACGTTATCGTTATTGCTCCCAATCCAAACTATACGGTCAATCCTGAGCTATTTCCTGAATCAGACGAGTTGAGGGCCATCGGTCACAAACTCATTTTACCTCCTGGCCCGAATAATCCGGTGGGGGTCGCGTGGGTTGGCCTCGACCGGCCGGGTTACGGAATGCATGGCACGCCCAGTCCCGAGCAAGTCGGACGGACAGAGTCACATGGCTGCTTTCGCCTGGCAAATTGGGACGCAGTTTACTTGATGAAAATGTCCTGGGTGGGAATGCCGGTGTTTGTCGAACCATAAATGCTGTCGGCAGAAGTTCAAAGTGCGGTTCCAAATTTGCCCGTAAATTATCATTGCCGCCGGGCGTGGTTCAGCCAAGCTGTGAATGAAATTAACGAAAGATAAAATATGATTCCATTACTCATTGCCCTTGGTGTTTTGGTTCTCATTGTTGTCGTGGCGATCGCGATGGTTGCGGGCGTCTACAACAAATTGGTCACGTTGCGAAATCGCTACAAAAATGCCTATGCGCAGATTGACGTCCAGCTAAAGCGAAGATACGACTTGATCCCTAACTTGGTCGAGACGGCGAAGGGTTACATGAAGCACGAGAGCACCACGCTCGAGGCGGTGACGCAAGCGCGCAACATCGCCTATGCGGCATCCCAGACTGCCGCGAGCAACCCGGGAGATTCGGGAGCCGTCAAGAATCTGGCAGCGGCTGAAAGCGGGTTGGGCGGCGCCTTGAGCCGTTTGATGATGGTTTCGGAGCAATACCCTGACCTGAAGGCCAATCAGAACATGATGCAGCTTACCGAAGAATTGACCTCGACCGAAAACAAGATTTCCTTTGCCCGGCAGGCGTACAACGATTCCGTCATGGTGTACAACACGGATCGGGAAGTGTTTCCGAGCAACCTCGTGGCCGGCATGTTCAACTTTGCGCCGGCCGAATTGTTCGTGATCGACAAACCGGAACAGAAGGATGCGCCGAAGGTTTCCTTCACCTGACCCCATGGAAGGGACGCTGGAGCGGCGTCCTCAATGAAATTAAATCAGGGGCGGCATTGCGCCGGCCCTACCCGAATGGATTTTTTCCAGCGACAAGATCAAGCCCGCCGCAAAACCAAGTGGCTCATCCTATATTTTTCCCTAGCGGTCATCTCCATGATCGTGATGATTTATGGTGTCGCCCTGATCGTTTCCGGATACCCCATTCTGCGGTCACATCATTATTATGGCGATTACTCGCCAGCTCCCCAGTTCAGCTTTTGGGATCCAAAACTTTTCGCTGAGGTCGCCCTGGGCACGCTCGCGGTGATATTTTGTGGCAGCACTTACAAAACCATGGCACTGGCCGGCGGCGGGGGTGCCGTTGCGGAATCCCTCGGCGGCCGGCTGGTCGCTTCCAACACGACCGACCCCGACGAACGAAAGTTGCTTAATGTTGTCGAGGAAATGGCCATTGCTTCCGGCGCGCCGATGCCGCAAGTCTATGTCCTCGACGACGAAAAAGGCATCAATGCCTTTGCCGCCGGACACACCTCGAGTGACGCCGTCGTTGCCGTGACCCACGGCTGCATGAAATTACTGTCACGTGACGAATTGCAGGGTGTCATCGGTCACGAATTCAGCCACATCCTCAACGGTGACATGAAATTGAATGTCCGGCTCATCGGCATTCTGTTTGGAATTTTCTGCATTGCCACGATCGGCCGCATTTTGTTGAGTGCGCGCAGCAGTAACAGCCGGGACAAGAACCCGCTTCCGGTGATTGGCATATTGCTGTTGATTGTCGGTTCGCTTGGCCTTTTTTTTGGCCGTTTGATCCAGGCTGCCGTCAGCCGACAGCGCGAGTTTCTGGCCGACGCGTCCTCGGTGCAATTCACGCGCAACCCGTCCGGACTTTCCGGCGCTTTGCAAAAAATCGGCGGCTATGGCTTCGGCTCGTGGTTGATTTCCGACCATGCACCCGATGCCGGCCATTTGTTTTTCGGCAACGGCATACCCCGGCCCATGTTCGGCATGATGGCCACGCATCCACCGCTGGAAGACCGCATCCGTGCAATCGACACCACCTGGGACGGAAAATTTCCCCGCGTGGACGCGGAGGTAATCCGGGAGGAAATCAAGAAAGATGCCGGTAAGCCTCGTGCGGTTTTCGTGGACGGCAAGATGATCATTCTCGGCGGCCTCATGGCCGACGCTGCGAAAGTGGCCGCGCCGCCGGTCATCAAATCACATTCGATTTTGCCAAACCTTGGCAACCCTACGCCGCTCCATCTGAAATACGCCGAGCAATTGCGCGACGCCTTGCCCGAAAATATTAAAAACACCGCCCGCGAACCGATGGCCGCCGCTGCTTTGATTTATGCGTTGTTGCTCGATCCAGATGAAAAAGTGCGCGGCAGTCAGATTGACGGACTTGCGAAAAATTTTTCGCCGGAGGTCGCAGAGAAAACCGCCGCGCTGTTTCCCAACGTTTCCCAAATCGCGGCGCACGCGCGTTTGCCGATCGTCAACCTCTCGCTCGGGGCCCTGAAACAGCTGACGCCCCAACAATTCAGCCAGTTTTCATCGACACTTGAGTGGCTCATCAACAGCGACGGCCAGATAGCCATGTTTGAATTCGTTTTGCAGAAAATCGTGATGCGGAATCTTACGCCGAAGTACAGCGATATGAAACCGGCGCCTGTGCAGTTCTACACGCTCAAACCACTGGTGCCGGATTGCGCGGTGGTTTTGTCCGCACTGGCATATGAGGGCAGCAATGACCCGGCGGAGATTCAAAAGGCTTTTGAAACCGGCCTGCCGTATCTGCGTGCCGGTGATGTCGGGCCAGCCGAATTACTACGGCGCGACCAGTGCGGGGTGGACGCCATTAGCGCCGCCCTCGATCGGCTCACGCTGGCCGTGCCGATCATCAAAAGGAATTTGATTGAAGCCAGCGCGCACGTCGTTGGCGCCGACGGTGTCATTCAGGAAAGCGAGGCCGAATTGCTCCGGGCAGTTGCCGACACCCTTGATTGCCCCATCCCTCCGTTGCAGGCGCAATAGCCGGCCAGGATTCCAAACGGCAAGGTCCGACAGTCCAGGCAATAAAGCACTTGGTTTTTGGTCCTTCGAGAAATGCCTTAGCGGATGATCGCAGATAATTTTTGCTTCAAACTGTCCACGGCTTTTTCATGGGCGGCATTCACCTCGGCATCAGTCAGCGTTTTTTCCGCCGCGCGGTAAGTGAAGGCGTAAGCGAGGCTCTTCTGGCCTTCCGGCACGCCCTGGCCACGGAATACATCGAACAGCTCAACCGTTTCAAGATTCGCCGGCCTGGCTTGTTTGACCGTCTGTAAAACGGCATCGTGCGTTGTGGCCTCGGCCACCAGCATCGCCACGTCGCGCCGGCTCGATGGAAATTGCGGGAGCGGCTTGAATGATTTGGCGGGATTCCGTTTGCCGAGCAGCAAATCCAGGTTGAATTCGGCAAGGAAAACGGCGTCGCGCAAATCGTGTTTTTTGGCGAGCGTCGGCAGCAATTGGCCCAGTTCGCCGAGTGCCAATTTTCCGCCAAGCGACACCGCGGCGGATTCAAGAAATAACCCGGTGCTTTCCAGACGTTTGCTGAAGACAATTCCGCGCAAGCCGAATTGGTCCAGCAGATCTTCTACGAGGCCTTTTACGTCATAACCATCAAAGGCCGCACTACGTTCCTCGCCGGCCCAAAAGGGCAGGGCCCGTTGTCCGGTGATGGCGATGGCGACGCGGCGTTCTTCCCGGGTCTGGCCGCTCACGCTGGTGAACACCCGGCCGATCTCAAACAGGGCCACGTCGTGATTTTTCCGACTGGCGTTGTATTGGAGCGAATGAATCAGCCCCGGGAGTAAACTGGGCCGCAATACATCCATGTCGGCACTGAGGGGATTTGCCAGCGCGAGGATTTCCTCAGGTTTCAAGCCGAGCACTTCACCTTTGGAAATCAAGGTTTGCCCCTGGGCCTCGTTCAGGCCGAGACTCGTCAAAATGCGGCGCACTTCGGCGATTTGGTCGTAAATGGAATCAAACGCGTTCGTACCAATGGCCCCGCGCGGCGGCGTGCTGGGAAGGTTGGCCACACCGTGCAGGCGACCAACTTCCTCGATCAAATCCACTTCGCGTTTCAAGTCCACACGCCATGAAGGGATTTTGAACGTGCAGACCCCCGGCGTTTGCTCGGTGAGGGTCAGCCCAAGTTTGGTGAGGTGTGAGAGCTGTTCCGCATGTGAGATCGGCACGCCGAGCAGGGCATCGGTTCTGGCAAAATGCAAAACGATTTCCTTTGGCGCTGTCGATTGCGGCCGTATGTCCGCCAGCCCTTCGGCCAATTCGCCACCCGCCGTTTCCAGGATCAATTGTACCGCCCGGCGACTGGCCCAATCGCAAATCTCCACATCCGCGCCGCGTTCAAAACGGTAACTGGATTCGCTGCGCAATCCGAGCAGCTTGCTGGTGCGGCGGATGTTTACCGGCGAAAAATACGCGCTCTCGATTAGTACGTCATGGGTATCATTGTTGATTTCGGTGTTGGCTCCGCCCATGACGCCTGCCAGCGCAATACCTTTCTGCTCGTCGGCGATCAGCAACATATCGTTCGTCAAGGTGCGCTCCTGGTCGTCGAGCGTTCTGAATTTTTCGCCCGCTGCCGCCCGCCGAACCACAATGGTGGGCTTGCCTTCGGCGCCTTTGGCAATGAGATGATAATCGAATGCATGCAGCGGCTGGCCGATTTCGAGCATGACATAATTGGTGACGTCCACGACATTGCTGATGCTGCGAATGCCGACTTTTTCCAAAGTCGTCTTCAGCCAATCTGGACTCGGCCCGATCTTGACCCCCTTGATGAGACGGGCGGTATAGCGGGGACACAGCTCGCCATCTTCGATCTTCACCGCAACCAGACTTTCCGCTTTGACTGGCGAGGATTGAATGTTGATTTCCGGAAAGCGCAGGGCATGGCCTGTCACAGCGGCAATTTCGCGGGCGATGCCGATGACACTGTTCAAATCCGGACGGTTGGGGGTGACCTCCAGGTCGTAAATGACGTCGCTGCCACTGCGGCCGAGATATTCCCCGAATGGCTGGCCGACCTTGGCATCTTCGCGCAGGATGAGCAGGCCGTCCACCTGGTCTGGCAAGCCCAATTCCTGGGGTGAACACATCATGCCTTGCGATTCGACGCCGCGAATCTTCCCGACCTTAATGGTGAAGGGCTCTTTCTCGCCCGGTTTAAGCGGCAGGGATGCGCCGGGCAGGATCAGCGGCACCTTGTCGCCGGCCTGGAAGTTCTGCGCGCCGCACACAATCTGGCGTTCACCCGTGCCGTCGTGGACGCGGCACAGTGAAAGTTTGTCAGCATTTGGATGTTTGTCCCGCGTAATGACCTGAGCCACGACGATGCCGTCAAACGCGCCCGTAATTTTCTGCACGCCCTCGACTTCGAGACCGAGCATCGTCAGTCGTTCGGTCAATTCATCGGGCGACCAATTGAAATCAACGTATTTCTTGAGCCAGTTAAGGGTGACTTTCATGTTCGGCGGACAAGTTAACTTGGATTGCGGCAAATGTGAATGTCGTTTTGTTTCAATTGCCGCTGCACCGCCCGGGCGTGCTGATGGTCGCGGGTTTCGATGGTGCACGTGATGTTCACCCCGGAAACGTCCGTGTTCGCAAAGGCTCGTTCGTGCGTGATGTCCTTCACGCTTGCGCCCGCTTCTGCCAGCAAGCGGGCGAGCCGGGCCAGGCTGCCGGGACGGTCGCTGACCGTGGCGGTGAACCGGATCAATCGACCTTCCGCAACGAGTCCTTTCTCGATGACGCGTCCAAGAATGTTGGGGTCAATGTTGCCGCCGCAAAAGACCACCACGACGCGCTTGCCGCGCAGGTGTTTTAATTTTCCGGCCAGGCCGGCGGCGAGAGAGGCGGCGCCGGCACCTTCGACCACCGTCTTCTCCGTCTCCAATGTTTTGAGGATGGCGAGCGCGATCTGGTCTTCGTTCACACTCACAACTTCATCCACTCGTGACCGGGCGATGGCGAAGGCGTTCGTGCCGACTTGTGCGACCGCCAGGCCGTCCGCCAGCGTCGCGGCTCCGGAAACGGTCACCGGATGCCCGGCGCGCAAGGCTTTGCTGAAACTGCGCCAGCGGGCGGATTCGACACCGATGATGCGGACTCCAGGGTCTTTGGCCTTGATGGCCGCGGCCACGCCGGCGATCAGTCCGCCACCGCCGATGGGCAAGACGACCGCATCGACATCCGGCACTTGCTCAAGAATTTCCAAACCCATTGTGCCCTGTCCGGCAATGATGGCCGGGTCATCAAACCCATGAATGTAAGCCAGGTTCTGCTCGCGGCAGAGGCGATCGGCTTCTTGCTTTGCAGCATAAAATGTTTCGCCGTGCAGGAGCACGTGCGCCCCCAGTTGACGACAGGCACTGATTTTGATGAGCGGCGCGAATTGCGGCATTACCACCGTCACCGGGATGGCGAGCAGTTTGCCGTGGTAAGCCAAGCCAAGCGCATGGTTGCCGGCGGACGCGGCAATGACACCGCGCCGCCGTTTTTCAGGGGACAACAAGAGCAGGGCATTGCGGGCGCCGCGTTCCTTGAAACTGCCGGTGTGCTGCAGATTGTCCAGTTTGCAAAAAATTCGCGCACCGATGATTTCCGAGAGCGCGTGTGATTCCTGGCAGGGCGAGAGCCAGATCCCGCTGGCAATCCGCCGCCGCGCCTGTTGAATGTCTTTTAATGTCACCATCATGGCCATGATCAAACTTCTTTGATTTTTTCCCAGCCCAAAGTGGCTGCGGAAGCCGGTGAAGCCAAGCGTTGTCAGCTCATTTTTCAATGACTTTGGCGGGCAGCTAAATGGGTGAATTCGGGGTTTGTGCTTGCCAGCTCGTTTTTCGCCGCCGCAAACTGTGCTTTCATTTCAATCTGATCTTATCGCACTCATGAGCGGCAAAACAATCTCAAGCAATTCGCGGCTGCCGGAGTTGGACGGATTGCGTGCGATGGCCATCCTCCTCGTCTTGTTATCCCATCATCTGCTCACCATTCCCATCGCCTGGATACGCTATATCATTGAAATGGGCTGGGTCGGTGTGGATTTATTTTTCGTGCTCTCGGGATTTTTGATCGGCGGCATTTTATTAGATCAGCGCACGGCAACCAATTATTACGGCGTGTTTTATCTGCGCCGGTTTTTGCGGATTGTGCCACTTTACGGTTTGCTGGTGGTGCCTGGCCTGCTGATTCTGGGTGTTGGTCTGCAGTCGCTTTTTGCAGGTCATTCCCTGGGCAGTCAATCCATGGCCGGAATGTGGTTTTGCGCCTTGTTCTTGCAAAACGTGGGACTCAGTTTCGGATATGGCGTGCCGGGATATCTGGGGCCAACCTGGTCGGTTGCCGTGGAAGAACAATTTTATTTATTGCTGCCGCCCTTGGTCAGGTATCTCAACGTCAAGACGCTCATGAAGGTTCTCGTGGCGGCGATCCTCTTTGCCCCGGTCCTGCGCGGCATCTTGATTTTTGCGTTTGGCGATACCGGTGACACTGGAAACAACGGAAATCCAGTCTCCCGGATATGCTATTTCCTGTTGCCTTGCCGCTGGGATTCATTGTTGCTCGGAGTCGTCTGCGCCATTGCCTATCGCGACGATCGTGGCCAAAAATGGATTACTCAACAATTACGCGGATTGCAGATATTCTGGTGCGTTTCCGCCCTAGGCTCAATCGTCCTGTTGTTCAGCAGCCAAGGACATCTCGACCCGCGTCTTGGCTTCCTGGGGTATTCTGTGATTGATGTCTGGTTTGCGTGCACGCTGCTGCTGGCCGTCGTGAATCCCGCGGGCGGTTTGCATCGTTTCTTGAGCCTGCCCGCGTTTAAGCCGGTAGCCACCGTTTCCTACGGACTCTATCTATTGCAAAGTCCGGCGGCGGCCCTTGTCGAAACACCGATTCGCCTGGCACATATTCAATATCCCAAAATTGGTTGGACGGCGACGGGTGTGTCCTTGTTGGGTGTGATGCTTACTGTCGTGGCCGCGGCGATTTCCTGGAAATTCTATGAAAGCCGGATGATTCGAATGGGCCATCAACACCGTTATCTGCAACCAGCCTCCACAAAAGCTGAGTGACGGTTTGTTGATTAAAACTGTTTTAGAAACCGCACGTCGTTTTCGTAAAAGAGACGGATGTCATTGATGCCATAGCGGAGCATGGCGATGCGCTCGATGCCGAAGCCGAAGGCCCATCCGGTCCAGATTTCGGGGTCGTAACCGACGGTTTCGAATACCTGCGGATGGACCATGCCACAGCCGGCGATTTCCAGCCAATCCTTGCCCATCTTCTTTACGAGCGCATTGCTGAAATCGATCTCATAGCTTGGTTCGGTGTAACTGAAATAATGCGGGCGAAAACGAATCTTCACGTCGTTGCCCATCAATTCGCGGAAAACGAATTCAACGGTGCCTTTGAGATCACCAACAGTGACACCTCTATCCACGTAGAGTCCTTCGATTTGGTGAAAGGTGGGATTATGTGTGGCGTCGGCGTTGTCGCGGCGATAAACGCGGCCGGGAACGATGATGCGCACGGGCGGCGGTTGCTTCTCCATCACGCGGATTTGCACGGACGAGGTGTGCGTGCGCAACAAGCGCTTGTCTGAAGGGTTGAACGTATTAGTTGAGTTCGGGACATTTAAATAAAACGTATCCTGCGAGTCGCGCGCAGGATGGTCCGCGGGCGTGTTGAGGGCGTCGAAGCAATGATATTCGTCTTCAATTTCCGGGCCGTCGGCAACGGCAAAGCCGATCTTGCGGAATGCACGGACGATGTCGTCGGTCACTTGGGTGAGTGGATGCAGTTTGCCAGGAGTGCGGCGGCGTCCGGGCAGGGTAAAGTCAGTGGGCTCTTTCGGCAGCGCCGCTTTCAATTCCAACTCTTCACGACGCGCGACGAGCACGGTTTCGAGTTCCGATTTGGCGGCATTGATGAGTTTGCCGGCGGCGGGTTTTTCCTCTTTTGGCAGGGTGCCCAGTTGTTTCATCAACGCGGTGAACTGGCCATTCGGCCCGATCCATTTGCCTTTGGTTTGTTCCAGCGCGGCAAGGTCGGGCGCGCCCCGCAATTCGGTCAAAGCGATTTGTTTCAACGGTTCTATTTCGTCCAGGAATCCTGCCATAAAATTTTTGCAAAGATTAACCGTAAGCTACCGTAAAGCACACCAAGAAAATCGCGCTGGCTGGCTGGCTGGCTGGCGGCAACCCTTTGGCTATCGCAATTTATTTCCATTGATGAACATTTTGGGTTACTTTGAGTCCAATGTTGCAAATTGTCATGCATCCAAAACGGATCTCTTTACTGGTCATAGTAGTTGTCGCCGCCTTTGCCATCTGGGTGGGCTGCGAGACCGCCAAATCGTCCGACCCGGTGGTCGAGCCTACCGCGGCCAGTTGGGCCGAGACTTTTAAATCGGATCCCAATAACCCGCGCATCGCTTACGCCACCGCGATGCTTATGGGGCAATACCAATACCTGCAACGCCCGATGGATACGGAACTTTCGGAACGTTTTTTTGACCTGTACATCAATTCGCTCGACCCGCGGCACGAGAATTTTCTGCAAACGGACCTGGACCAGTTTAACATTTACCGAACCAATCTGGATACGCTCACAACCGGCGGCCGGGGGGTCGCGGACCTGACGCCGGCTTATGCGATTTATGAACGATTGATCGAACGCACGCAGCAGCACACCGATTATGTGAATGAATTGTTAAAGCAGGATAAATTCAAATTCGCGGTGGATGAAACCATCGAGATTGACCGCCGTCATGAACCATTCCCGGCCGATTTGGACGCGGCCAAGGCGCTCTGGAAACAGCGGATACGCTATGAATATCTGCAGGAAAAACTGGCGCGGGAAATCTCCGAGACGAATGGCACTGTGATGGTCAACAGCCTGCCGGAAGGCACTTCGACGAATTTCGTGGACACGCTGACCCGCCGTTATGGCTGGATTCTGCACGAGACGACGAATACCGACGGCGACGCCATTTTGCAGACCTACCTGGAAGCACTGGCACATGCTTATGATCCGCATTCGGATTATTTCAGCGCTCCGCACGCGCAGGATTTCTCCATCGACATGAGCCTGTCGCTGTTCGGCATTGGCGCGCAATTGCAGGAGGATTATGGCTATTGCACGATCAAGGTACTGGTGCCCGGCGGTCCTGCGGCCAAGAGCAAGCTGCTTAACCCTGAGGATCGCATCATCGCGGTCGCGCAAGGCGACCAACCGCCGGTGGACGTGGTGGACATGGACCTGGAAAAAGTCGTCCAACTCATTCGCGGGCCGAAAAACACGGAAGTGCGGCTGACGATCAGTCCGCTCACCGACCGGGGCAGCCGCCATGTGGTCAGGCTGGTTCGGGATGAAATCAAGCTGGAAAACATGGAATCCAAGGCCGAGTTGATTGTGTTGCCCAATGGCAAACGGCTGGGTGTGCTTGACGTTCCGTCATTTTATGCGCCGGTGGGGATGTCCGGCGGTCAGAGTTATGTATCCACAGACGTTGCCAAACTGATCAAGAAGCTTAAGAAGGAAAAAGTGGACGGTATCATCATGGACTTGCGCGCCAATCCGGGAGGTTCGCTGGATGAAGCAGTTAAATTGACTGGTCTTTTCATCAAGGATGGTCCGGTAGTTCTCGCGCGCGATGCCGACGGCCAGGTGGCCGTGGATCCCGATCCGGATCCGGGGGTGCTTTATGACGGCCCGCTGGTCGTCATGATCAATCGTTTCAGCGCCTCGGCCTCGGAAATCGCCGCTGCGGCGTTGCAGGATTATGGCCGCGCGGTCATCGTTGGCGATACCTCCACGCACGGCAAGGGCACGGTGCAAAGTTTGAATTCACTCGAGAACTATGTCTGGCGGGCCACCCCCACGGCGACCAATGATCCCGGCACGCTGAAGATTACCAAAGGCAAGTTTTACCGGATTACGGGTGCATCCACCCAACTGAAGGGCGTTGCTTCGGACATCGTTTTGCCCGACGTCCTGGATCATTCGCCCTATGTCGGGGAGGCATCGCTCGATTATCCGCTGCCGTGGGACACCATTGATCCGGTGGAGTTCGATCGAGTGAATCGGGTCCAACCCTATCTTGACGAATTGCGCCGCCGTTCGGCCGCGCGCCTTGCGACTAACCAGGATTTTGCCTACATCAACCAGGACATTGCGGAATATGAGAAAATGCAGGAAGACCGGACCGCCACCATTAACGAGAAGGACGCCATCAAGGAACGGGAACAAGTTGTCGACGAAAACAAGGCTCGCGATGATGAACGCCAAAGCCGTCCATTGCCGGACGCGCTGGTCTATGAATTGACCGTTCAGAATTCCGGCGATCCCGGCCTGCCCGCTCCCGTGCCTTATTATTCGACAAATGCAGTGACGACGTCTTACCAGCATAATTTGCCATACGTATATTATAGCTCTGATACGAATTTTTTTGCACTTCCGGGTAAAGTGTCGGATGTTTTTGCACAGGGAACAAATGTGGTGGTGACGTGGACGAATAGTTCGGATATCAAATTGCCGGTGGCTGCGGCAGATTTGGCCGGTGTGAGCGTGGTCGGTAATACGCTCTCCGTGACCAATCCGGTTGAGTTGGATCGCATACCCCCGGATGCCGCCCTGGATGAGACCAAGCGCATCCTCGAAGACTACATTAATCTCCTGGCCAACAACTCCATGCAAGTCGTGGTCCATTAAGAACATGAGAATGTCGGTGGCAGTTTTATGTGTGCTGTTGATCGCGGGCACCGCCATGGCGGATCCTTATTCGATTGCCATCCAACAGGCCAAACGCACCAGTGACCAGAATAACGCCGAGCAGCAGCGATTGGCGAACCAGGAAGGCGCGACCGGTTCCGCCCAGGCGGGAAGCGGCCAGGCCATGGCTCCGGCCAATCCAGTGCTGGCGGCGACCTTGCTGAACATCACCAACCTGCAGACTGATTTTTCCGCGGTCATCAATTCCACCGGTGAGAAATCCGATCAGAAAATTGCGTTGATGAACGATTTCTCGGCGGCGGCCCAGGGCACCAAGGCGTCCGGGGAGTCCGTTAGGGAACTCGCCAAAGACTTGATGACGGCCATGGCCGGGAACAAAAACTTGTTGCCACAACAGAAGCAGCTCGCCCGTGAAATCCATGCGATTTTCAACAGCTCCCATTTGACGGCAATGCAACAACAGATTGTCCTGGACGCCGTGCAGAAAACATTGACCGAAGCCGGGGTTTCCATGGACGCCACGATCGATGTCGTCACCGACATGAAGGCGATCGCCGCCGAGACTAAATAGTGCCCATGCCGCAGAACAAGTGCCCGACCTGCAAGAAGTCCGGCGATTGGTTCGCCGGAAAGCATGGTCCCTTTTGTTCCGAGCGCTGCAAGCTGGTGGACCTCGGCAAATGGTTCAACTCCGAACATGTGATATCCGAGCCGCTCAAGCCCGAGCATTTTGAAAAGTACGTCGATTTGCCGCCGGGCGAATACCTTGACCGGCCGGATTCGGAAAGTTGAGCCGGCAGAAGGCCGGTGTGATCAAGCGCTACGAATGGGCGAATGAGCCGGGAATAAATGGTGCGGCGGAGCATCAAATAGTCATGAAAAGATTGTTTTGGACTTTGCTGGCTGCCGGTGCAGTCAACCTGGCCGCGGCAGCACAAACCACAAATAACATGAGCACAAACACGACTGAAATTGCCGATCTGGGTGGGGGTTGCTTCTGGTGCATGGAGGCGGTTTTTGAACGCTTGCCCGGGGTGATCTCGGTGACGAGCGGTTTCGCCGGCGGCACCACCGAAAACCCCACATACGAGCAAGTTTGCACCGAAACGACCGGCCACGCCGAGGTCACCGAGATCGTTTTTGATCCCTCAAAAATCTCTTATGACAAATTGTTGGATGTTTTCTGGCAGGCGCACGACCCTACCACCTTAAACCGGCAGGGCGCTGACGAAGGGACTTCGTACCGGTCCATCATTTTGTACCGCACCGAAAAACAAAAGCTCGTCGCGGAGAAATCCAAACTGGAGGCGCAAAATAACTTCCACAATCCCATTGTCACTGAGATTGTGCCGCTAAAGAAATTTTATAAGGCCGAGGATTATCACCAGCAGTTTTATGACAACAACACCGGTTACGGTTATTGCCGGGTCGTCATCGCGCCCAAACTGGAAAAACTGGAGGAAAAGAACGTCATCCAGACCGCGCCACAGACGAAGTGACCCCAACGGCGGCGAACTATTCGTAAACGTATGGTCGCACGCGCGCGGCCAGCAATTTGTAGCCGGCGTGGTTAAAGTGCAGTCCGTCAAACCTGAGTAATTCAGCGCGCGGCTTGCCGTCCGCACCCAGCGGCAGGTCGTAGGTTTCGATGTAGCGCAGGTAGGGCTTGTCGGCAATGTAACCGGCGACCAGGCTGTTCAATTCCTTTTCCTTGTCATGTTGCCGCCACCGCAGAATGCTCGGACTCCATGAAATGTAATATATTTTAGCCGCCGGCAGCCGGGCATGGACTGTGTCGGCAAATTCCTTGAAATCGGCGAAGACTTGCTCCACTGATTTGCCGTTTGCCAAATCATTCCCGCCAGCCCGCAGGAAAACTTTGCGCGGCTCATACGGGAACAGGATGCGTGGTGCGAAATGCGTGGAGTCCGCGAGTTCCGAGCCGCCGAAGCCCCGATTGATCACCGGTTCTCCCGGAAAATCTTGTGCCAAAGTATCCCAAAACCGGATGGTGGAGGAACCGATGAAAACTATTCCGCCTTTAGGTGGAGGGCTCGTGGCGTCCTGGTGTTCGTAGGCTGAAATCTCTTTTTCCCATTGTGCAAAATTGTGGGCGGCCGGGGCCGCCGGCGCGTTGCGGAGAAATGCTAGAAAAAGGAGAAAGACAAAGCTTCGCCGGGAAATGGATTTCATGCACCGAGGATACTGAACGGACCGCGCGGGAAAAGTTATTTTGTAGCCAGCGCGGCTTCGACCGCCTTGGTCACCTGGTCCGAATCCGGTTTCACCCCGGAATCAAACCGGTTGAGGATTTTACCGTCGCGCCCAATCAAAAACTTGGTGAAGTTCCAGCGGATGTTCCCGGGGTATGGCGAATCCTTGCCCGCCAGCAAAACATAGAGCGGATGCCGGTTGTCACCGTTGACTTCCAGTTTGTCGAACATCGGAAAAGTCACGTTGTACGTCGCTGTGCAGAATTGTTTGATTTCCGTGTCGGTGCCGGGTTCCTGCCCGCCGAACTGGTTGCAGGGAAAACCGCATATGACCAGGCCCTGGCTCTTGTACTTCTGGTACAGCGCTTCCAACGCCGTGTATTGCGGCGTATAGCCGCAGTGCGACGCCACATTGACGATAAGGACGACCTGTCCTTTGTAAGGACTCAGCGAGGTGGCGTTGCCGTCTATGTCCTTGAGCGGAATGTCGTAGATGGAATCAGCCGCCTGCAGGGAGAAAACCGGCAACAGCACGGTCATCAACAGAATAAAGAAATTCTTCATGACGACAACAATGCCCTTGAGGCGGTAATCTGTCAATCCGTGCTGGAGGTCAGCGCATGATCCAACCGCCGCCGACCACCAGGTCATCCTGGTAAAACACCGCCGCCTGTCCGGGAGTGATGGCGCGCTGTGGCACATGTAATTTAACCCTGGTCTTTCCGTTTTTGAGTGGCGTTAATGTGGCCGCTGAGCCCGGATGATTGTATCGAATCTTGGCTGTGACCTCGATGGGTGCGTCCAGTTCGTCAAACGGATGCCAGTTGCAGCGTTCAGCGATGAATTCATCACGGTCGAGCGCCGAATCGTCGCCGACCACCACCCGGTTTTTTTCGGCATCCAGCTCGACCACATAAACCGGCTTGGGAGTGGTGATGCCAAGGCCCTTGCGCTGGCCGATGGTATAAAACTCAATGCCATCATGGTGGCCGAGCACCAGCCCGTGCAAATCCACAATGTCGCCGCGATGCTTTTGCGCGAGGCCGGCCTGCTGAAGGAAGCCGCCGTAATTGTTGTCCGGCACGAAACAGATTTCCATGCTTTCCTCCTTGTCGGCGGTCTTGAGCTGACAGTGCCGTGCCACTTCGCGCGTGTCGCTCTTGGTCTTGTGCCCGAGCGGAAAAATCGTGCGCGCCAGCTGGTCCTGCCGCAGGGAGAATAGAAAATAGCTCTGATCCTTGCGTGAATCGTGTCCGCGTTTGAGCAGATGCCGCGACCCATCCGCACTTTTCTCAACCCGGGCAAAATGGCCGGTGGCGATGTAATCCGCGCCGAGCTGGTTCGCGCGGTCGATGAGACGGCCGAACTTGAGGTTTTGGTTGCACATCACGCAAGGATTTGGCGTGCGGCCGGCCTTGTATTCATCGGCGAAATATTGAATGACGTGCTTTTGAAATTCCGCCGCCTCGTCAATGAGATAGTAGGGGATGTCGAGCTTGTGGCACACCGAGCGGGCATCCGTAACGGCCTGCGGGCCGCAGCACTTATCTTCGGCGCGATTCACACAGTCCTGCGGCCAGAGCTTCAGCGTGATGCCGATGACGTCAAACCCCTGTTCCAGCAACAGCGCGGCCGTGGCGGAGGAATCAACTCCTCCACTCATGCCGCAGACCACGCGCTGACGCTTTTGTGAATTCACAGACGGACATTATACCAGTAAACCGCGGAGTGTAAAATGGATTCAGGCCATCCTTGGGTCCGTCACGAAAGCCGGTCGCCAAGGGCGCGCGGTTTGGATTGAACTCGACACCCGAACCATATCCCGCGTGGTGCCAGTGGAAAATGAATGTTGGGACGGGATAGGCGTCCCAAGCCCGCCACAAGATGGTAGCCCCAAATTTTGCTGATTGCTTCGCGGATTGTGGTCTGTGCTACGGAAGCTTTACCGGGAAACCTAGCCAGAAAGCAAACGGCAAGTCACAGTTTAATCCGGTTGTCGTTGAGGAGTTGAAAATCGGGAATCCGTCCAATCTTATTTAAAGCATAAAAGCAACACACCGCGAAAGTTGATTGGCTCAAAGACCAATCACTGCTGCACCGTCGTGACGGCGTGCAACGCGGCAAAACCACTGGGGTTGTTGCCGAGATATATAATCCCGCACAAATTCAACTGCCGGAGATTATTCAGACATTGAGTTTGTTGCGCCTTGACCTTTGCTCTGGCCAAGTCAGGCAGCCGCAGTGCCGCCAGAATGGCGAAGATGGCAATAACCACCAGAAGCTCAATCAAGATGAATGCCGCGTGACGGCGCTCAACGGGCTAATAAGACTCAAATTCGGTCGCACTCACGGCATGCTGTTTTGATCTCGATTACTTTTATCGGCCGTCCGGGGTGGTGGTCCACCCCGGACAGTGCGATTCGCACCGTCAGACATCCGCCAGCCTCATTCCACCTGCGCCCGGAAAAACAGTTGCGCCCCGCTGATCGCATTTGTATAAGGCGAGGTTGCCCCGGCGATGTTCGTAAAGGGGCCGTAAACCGTGGGCGCCGACTGGAGGGTTCCCGTTGACCATGAGATCACGATATTATTTCCCGACGTCGAGGCGGTGAGATGCGTCGTGTTCAGGAAATGGTTCTGAATTTGTTGCGGCGTGAGGGGTTTATTATAAACAGCCACTTCGTCAATTGTTCCCTCAAAAGGATTGAAGCCCTCATCGCTCCGCCAGCCGAGAACAGTCGGGTAGCTGCCCGTGATCCCATTGCCGTTATTGTCAGTATAGTTATAATTATAGTAGCTGGATGATCCGGCCACTTCCGGCACGTTTCCGTTTTGAACAAATCCGCTGTCGGTCCCGGAAGCTTGCGCCACCCCATTCACATAGAACGTGAAGGTGGTGCCATCATAAACCAGAGTCAGATAGTACCATTGATTGACGACAATCTGATCGCTATCCGTGAGCTGGACGCTGCCATAATATCCGCTATAAGGCCACCAGGACCAGTTGTTGGCCGCCGTTTGATAGACCAGCCATCCGGTCGGACCTTCCCCGAAGGGATTACTCATGGAAGAAATCGGTGTCCGATAATCATTGGGATTGGCCGGGAGTGAAGTGGCCTGGAACCAGCCCTCCACCGAGAATGCCCCGGGCGGATTGATTTCGATCGCATAAGGGAAGCTGACGGTGGCACCGTTGGTGATACCGATGGCGCCATCTGTGCTGTTAGGAATCCCGGTTGTTGCGTCAAAATCAAAACTTCCATTTCCGGGAAGGTAAGATCCGTTGAAACTTCCGACCGCATCAACAGCGTTGGTGCTGCCGCTGGGTTCATCCAGACGCCAGTATGCAACCGGTCCGTCGGCGACAACCACCTTGGCATAGCCGGTGATCGGCACATTGACCGGCCGGGGCTGGACCGTCAGCGTGGCCGTGCTGCTTTGCAGGGTGGTATAGGGATTATTAATGTCCGCATAATACCCCGTACCACTTGCGGCAGCCTGAACATTGGTCAGCCATAGCAGATTATTGGTGGCACCGGCGATGGGCGCATTATCGCTGGTGTACCATTGATAAGTCAGCGGCTGTGCGCCCTCGGCAGCGACCTCAAACGCGGCGGCACTGCCGACATTGCGGGTAATCGAGGTCACATCTGCGTCGAGTAAAATCGAAGTGGAAACCGAGAGTGTTACCGGCGTGCTGGTGATGGATCCGACAAAGTTTGTGATCACCACAGTGAAACTTGTGCCGTCATTGGTGGGACTTGTAACGAAGGAGTAAGCGTCATTGGTTGCGTTCAAGATGGCATTGGTTCCGTCGTACCATTGATAATACAGGGGGGTCGAACCGCCCGCCAGCACGCTGAATCCCGCGGTTTGGCCCGCATAAACGCTGACGTCAACCGGACTGTTCAAAATTGACGGCGGCACCGGTCCCTGGCTGAAGGAATTTGTGCCAACCTGGTAGTGGTTCAAAATCTGCGCCGCGGTCAATGCATTGGTGTAATATGCAAAATCGTCCAGGTTGCCACTGAAAAACTCCGCGTCATCCCCGCGTTCACCAATACCAAGCGGATTGCCGTTGGCATTATTGACCGAATTAGCCACAAATCCGGCTACGTTTTGGCTGCCGATAAGGACACCGTTCACATAGAAGCTTGCATTCGTGCCGTCATACGTACCGACCAAATGATACCAACTCCCCGCAGTAATGCTGGCATTATTGATCCAGGAACCGTTTGGCTGCATGACGAAGGCGAAAGTGCTTGGCGTCCCCGGGGTCTGATAAACATACCAGCCGGATTGCGTTGCAGTATTCCAACCGGAAAAGTTGCCAACCGGGCAGCGATAGTTGACCGGGTCCAGACTGCTCGGTTTGGCCCAGATTTCGAAAGTGAACGGAGATTGGCCATTAAACTGTGGATAATACCCGGCGTATGCATAGCCAGGATCCGGATCTGACGCCGAGACAAAAATGGAGTTGGTTTCGATACCAGGCTGTCCCAATTCCGGGTAAAGATTGTCGCTACTATAAACGTACGTGCCGGGAAATTGTCCCGTTGCACTGCTGTCGTTCATGGTGACGCCCAAGGGTTCATTAAAACGGTAGAAAGCGATGGGGCCGTCGGCTAATATCGTGCTCGGATAATCGGCTTTTGCTACCTGCAGCCCCAGCAACGCAAATGTCGCCGCCGATAATAATAACTTGCAGTTCCCCGTGAGTAATTTATTTAATATCATAAGTCTCGTGAGTTTGATTTTAGAGCGCTCCACCCTTCGTAGCGAATTTTAGCGCCGGTCTAAGCGGTGTCCACTCCCCTTTATTAGGGGGGAACTAAACCGGGATTTCCCGTTTGATGGCGGGGGACATCGCCGTGAGGCGGCCCGGACTTGGTGGCGTCAAGCTCAGTTCCATCAGGCATCCCAGCAGAACTGTGCTGGTCGCCGCAATGACGGCACTGGTTCCCTGGTCATGGCACGAGCCAACTTCGCACCTGTAATTCACCGGCGCGAAAAACGTGGCTATTTTCACTGATGGACATTTCAGCTGCACCAGGATTTATTGAGACAGCGCACTTTTGTCCGGTGGGGGTGTCCGGTTTGCTTTGGCGTATGATTCGCCGGCAAGTCCAGTTTCCAGATACGATGATTATTTTATCCCGCAAAACAAGATGCCAGAAGTCACAGTTACGCTGAATTGAGATCTGGATGCATATGCCGCCCAGATCGCCGGGCAGCCTCCTTGCAAAATAGAGGGAAGTAATCTGGACACGAGACCTGGACAAATAAACCGCAGATTTCGAGAAGCGGACCGGCCAAAATGGCAGTCCGGATTAGCCAGGCAAACCTCAGTCTACTGTTTTGCACGCTCTAGAATATAAAGTGGTATTTCGCGCGTGCTAAGGGTGGCAGCGACAACCCTCCAGCCCTGGGCTCCCAGTTTATTTAGTTGGTCTTCGGATGCCGTCCCCGACGCAGCCTCAACCTCCTTGTATTCCCAAGTTGCTTGGTGAGGTGCGGTGCAGCAACCAGCCAGAAACAATGTGCTGGCTACCGACGCGACGGAGATGAACTTTTTCATGATATTGGTGAGAATTACAAGGGGTCATTATGAGGCATCATGGAGACGCTTCACTGAGACTGATTTCACGGTGACTACCGAACCAACAGCTGGAAAGACCGAAACGTAATTGTTAATTTGAGAATAATCGCCGTTATGCACGAACCGGAGCTGGCCATCAACATAGACGGCCTGTTCCGTTGGAGTGACTTTCCACCTAATGGTTACATACCTGCCTGGTGGAAAATAACCAGCTCCAGCCTGATGCTGGCCGTCGGCTGGGCCGCCATCCACACGCAACTGCGTCTTGTCATCGGCCCAATCGAAAATGATTTGGTCGGCAGCGTAGGACATTCGAAGGTCGGTAGAATCAGTCTTGGCTACGATTGTGATGTCAACTGGTGGTCGGTATGTTTGCTCGGTGGTAAATCTGTCATCGCCGGTCAGCACAGTGGGTTTGGAGCATCCAGCAAACACCAGCAATGAGAGGACGAAAATTCGGCTGATGATTCTCATATCGGTCACGCTTGTTGGTTTCAAAATCATCCAGGCCTAACGCATATTAAACGACTGTTGGTTCATTGATTCATTTGACCCTAGCGCGCCGCGCGGCGTTATACAAGTGTTTCATGGCCGTTGAAACCTGCTTTGAAGTCAGAGCCTAAACCAATGACACAACCGTCACAATGATAAGATCTCGGCTGAGCAAGCCTCCTTTGCCTCTGCGGCTGACCGCACTCAACTGTGCGCCTATTGGCTGGGTTTGACTTTCAATGTCGAGGTGACATCCCGTACTCCGTCCGCAGCAAGTGCCAGGGCCACTGCCTTGCCGACGTCGTCGGCCGAGGAAACGGTCCCGGAGAGCTTAACGTGGCCATGGCTGCAGGAAACGGAGATTTTCCAGACCGAGAGGGTGGAATCCTCGGCGTATTTGGCTTTTATTTCGGTAACGGCCCGGGTGTCCGATGCCGCGTTGGCCGCCTGCTCGCCGATGTCCTGGGCTTTGTGACGGACAATCTGACCGGTGCGCGCGAGCTCGTCCTTGATTTGATCCGTGTGCAAATCAAGCGTGTCCAGCTTGGCTTGCAAAGCCTCGGATATGCTTTGTGTGGTTGCTCCGACATTGCTGACCGTCTCCGATACGGCCTGTTCGTAGTGTCGTTGCGCTTCCGGATGTTCGCGCGCCTTTTTTTCGACGTACCAATAGCCCACGGCTCCAAGGATGATTCCCAGGACCAAACCGTTAAAAAATGCTCTCATGAAATTCCTTTCTTTGCTTTCGTTCAACCGGCTCAAACAAATAATGGTTTTATGTAAAACAACATTTGTCAAACCTCGTTGTTTTGAGCGAAACAATTCGGTCGGATGAGGGTTTACCATGGACGAAAACGAATAAAGGCGGATGAAAAACCGGTTTTTTGTGGGGACTAAGCCGGCAACGGGCCAGAATTTCTACCGCCGAAGCCACAAAACTCATGTTTGATCGAACGATCACCCGAACCTGTGAGCATTTCCCCAGGCGGGGAATTTCTACTGCTTCGAGCCCGGCGAAAGAGAAACGGTTGTCGCGAGTTTGGACCGGGAGAGGTGGAAAGGCCGGATACACCTCGCCTTCGAAATATCACGTGAGTTTTTGAATTGCAGGTTGCATCTCGAGGAAAAAACTACAAACTGAACGGCAAAAGTGAATTAGGGTTTTCGTCCGCATGAAATTTCTTGCCCATATTCGAATATTGACGCTGGTCGTGGTGGCACTGATTGCGGCTGGTTTGCGGTCAGAGGCGCAAGTTCCCGGCTTTGGCTTTTCGGTCACGAGTTCCGTGGGCTCCCTGGTAGTGAGTAATTCAGTGACTTACAACATCGGTCTGTCCAATTTTACAGGAACAGTTTTAGAAGCCACATTAGTGACGAATGCGCTGCCGTCCTCGGTCGAAATTCTGAGCGCCACTACCGCGGCGGGTTATTTTACGAATTTTGGCAATGTGGTCGTCTTTTATTTGGGAAGCGTCCCCGTGGGCGAGGTTGTTCAAATGTCTGTTGTCGCAGAACCAACGGCTATCGGGTTGGTCACCAATTCAGTCTCGGTTTTCGTGGCTAATTTGGCTGCTACCAACATTTTCACAACCAACGTGGTCGTGGACGTGACCAATGTCGTGACGGATGCCGATCTCAGCGTCGCTGTGACCGGCCCTACTCAGCCGGTCATAACGAATGATTGGATGACCTACGGTATTACTGTGTCCAACGCCGGGCCCAGCGCGGCACCGAATGTCGTCCTCACGAATTACATTCCTCCGGTCGGCTTTATATTGGAAAAAGTATTTCCCACAAACCTTTTCGGCATTGTAGACACCACGAACTCAATCGTCTATTTAAGCTTGGGCACCATTCCCGACGGTGGTTCGACCAATATTCAATTCACCTTGCAAGCGCCCATCGCTGGAACCCTCACTTTTACATCGACCGTCGGTTCCGTGAGCATCACCGACACCAACCTTACCAACAACTTCGCTATCACCAATATTACCGTCTTGGATCCTTTGCCGGGTCTGTTCATAGCGGTGACCAATTCGGCACAGGCCATCAATCTGCAAAACGGGCTCGAAGAACAATCCGTCCTTTTATTTAACTTGGGCGCGACCACTGTGCCTGCCGCGCGCGTAGTGGTGAGCGGGCTGCCGAAGCAGCTTTACAACGCCGTCGGCACCAACAGCGGCAACCCTTTCGTCACCCTTGCGGCGCCTCTTTCGCCCGGCCAATCCGTCAACTTGCTGTTGCAATACAATCCGCGCGGATCGTTTCCTTTCACCAACAACGAGCTGCAGGCATACGGCGTCCCGTTTCCGAACCTGACGCCACCCATCGTCACAGCCACGAGCGCAAGCATAAACCTCAACGGCATTTTCAAACTGTCCGATGGAAATATGTTGATTGAATTTCCCGCCACGACCGGACAAACCTATACGGTGGTTTACAGTGACAACGCCCAGTTCTCCAACGCCATGATCGCGCCGCCGGCCATTATTGCACCGGCGAATGAAGTGCAATGGATTGATTATGGCCCGCCGACCACGGTTAGTGCGCCGGCAAACAGCAACGCCCGGTTCTACCGGGTGTTACAGGATCCATGAAACGGCGTGCGAACATGAAAAAGCCATGTCTCGGCCGGCTGCCTTTGGTTTGCCTGCTGCCCTGTTTCGTGGGATTTACGCTGGCGGCGGCGGCGGACGAAAATCAATCCGAGCAGGAAGCGTTTGACCGTTATTTTGGGCTGAAAAGCTCAAACACCAGTAGCACTGACTGGACCGGGCATTTCAGCATTGGCGCGGTGGTGGGGCTCAACATCAACGCCAATTTCAAGGAGAACGGGCTTTTCACGGTCAATGGCAATAATCCGGCGAACGGAATTTATAACGATGGCTATGTCCGCGAGGATTCGACGGGAAATACCGGGGGATATACCGGATATTGGGGTTACGATAACGCCTCACAATTCAACGCCGCTTCGCAGACCTTGAATTTCCATAGCACGGCTTCGTATCAAGCCACTGACAGTGGGGCTCGGGACCAGGGCGGGCCGTTTCCGGGGTTCGACATGGTTTACGGCGGCAACCTGTACCAATGGCAGAGTATTGGGATTGGCTGGGACCTCGGTTTTGATCTCCTGCCGATGAAGATTTCCGACAACCGTCCCCTGTCGGCCACGGTTGACCAGACCACATATAGTTATAATACCGGGGGAATTATTTTGCCGGGACCGGGTTACCAGGGCACCTACGGCGGGTCCGGGTCCCCCGTTCTGCCTGGCACCCCGACAACGACAACCCCCGAGACCGGACTTGCAGGAACGGTTACCGGTACGCGCAGCCTGGACATGATCCTTTACGCCATCCGGCTGGGGCCGACTTTTTACTGGAATATTACCAAGGATTTTAGTGCGTCCTTCGGGGTGGGGCCGGCGATGGGCATAGTCTCTGCCGAATACAAGTATGACGAAGTGATCACGACGGCCACCAGTGGCGTTCACAATTCCGGAAGTTTTAGCGGGATGGACGTGGTATTTGGCGGCGACGTAAATGCGACCTTGCTGTACCATACGGCAGATGAGGCCCGGCCGGTGGATCTTTATCTTACTGCCCAGTACATGCCGCTTGGCAGCGCGGATTTCAGTCAGGGTGGGCGCGATGGGCGCTTGAATCTATCCGGGGCCGTGTACATCTCTGCGGGGGTTAACTGGCCGTTTTGATTTGCATCTCAGGGTCAGGCAGAGTCCACAGCATAAACCCAAATCGGGGTGCAAAATTACGCGCTAAATTTTCTCGAGCGTATTGCCTATATTCGAATCTTCAAAAGGAAAGTTTGCAAAGGTTGACAAAAAGGTGAGATAAAGGGAGCGCTTAGATTTTTCATTGAGCCCGGTGATGAGTGCCGGGTTGGTCGACAACAAACCACTAAAACCGCTCAGCTGCGCCTTGGACGCAATTGTCTGGCTTCTCTTTTGCCAGTGCTGATTCAGTGCGGCCGTGGCAATTGCGACCCGTGACCGTTCTCCGGTCGATTCCACCAGTCCAACGTTGTTTTGGACTTTGATTAACAGATACACAACGCAAACCAACAAGATTAATTGAGGCAAGTCATGAGGAAAATCGTGGACAAAGAACACGCTTTGCGTAAGGTCATGTCGATTCATGGAATGTGTAAGAAAGTTACTCTGGCTGTTGTTCCTCGGTCCGGTGCTGGCGGAGGCTGGCGGGAACAATTTTCAGATTAACGCTGTCCAGCTCAACGGCCAGATTTCCTGGATTAACGCTTTCACGAGCGGTGTATGCACTGTGGAAGATACGGCTCAACTGAATAACACCAATGGCCAGCGGCCTTGGATTCCCCGGCAAAACTATTTCACGACGAATTCTG
>JBEKMT010000053.1:0-26153 GCA_050008355.1 Verrucomicrobiota bacterium | reverse complement strand
CCGGGTTGTTCCACGCCATTCGTGATATTCAAGGCATGGATGCGGTGATAATAATTGGTGCTCGTGGCCCCGATTTCCCGGGTAAAAACATCTACATATATCGTACCGCTAACCGGATCAATCACCGGAGTGCCAGTGATGCCAACCTCCGGGACGATGTCCCCGTAAGTTGGGCCATACCGGTTGCCAAACTCGCCATTATTGCTCAGAACGGAAATCCCGAGGTTGGTATGCCAGAGCACCCCGCCGTTGGTCCCCGTATTGCTGTCCGCATCCAAAGCGTAAACGGAGTCATTTTCCGTCCCGATGTATATGACATTGTGTGTCCCCTGCCCGGGAATGTTCACATTCGGGACGTACAAAGGCTGGGTATAGACATAGCCGTCCACCGGGTACGACCATAACAACCCAAAGGTGTTGGTGTTGACAGCAGAGGGCACCAAAACGGTTTCATTCGTGTTGGCCGCCGAGCGTGAATTATCATAGTGATAAGTGAGCACCGGCACTAATGGCAATGCGGGTAGCACCGTGAGGGCAGCTGGCGTGCTGACATTGGTTCCATAGGCGTTTGCAGCCGTCAAAGTGTAGGATCCGGCATCACTGGCTGAAAGATTTCCCAGGATCAGCTGACTGCTCGTTGCGCCGGCAATATTGGTGCCTTGGAATCGCCACTGCAAAACAATCGGCGGACTGCCGGAAACGGCCGCCGAGAACACGGCAAAACCACCGGCATAGTTTGTTAATGCCGCTGGTGTCGGTTCCTCCGAAAAGATTGGCGGGGAGGCGGGGGCGACTGTGAGCGTGACCGGCGGACTGTTGCTAAAGCCGAAACTATTGCTGATGATCACGTCGTAGTTTCCCGAAGCGGAAACGGCAACGTTCGTCAACACCAGCGTGCTGTTGGTCGCACCAGTAATGCCCACCTGATTCGCACGCCATTGATATTGGAGTGGCGGCGTGCCCGTGGTTACGACATTGAATGTCACCGTTGCTCCGGCATACACCTCGTTTGCCGGGAACACACTCACTGCACCGAGTGGGAGCGGCAGGTTGGCGCCCAATTGAAAATCACCTTCAATCTGGGCCGGCGACAGCGCAAAATCGTAAATCCGGAATTCGTTGATGGATCCTTGCATCCCCGGATCAGGCCAGTTGTCCGCGCCAACAATATTCCGAACATCCTTCACGCCCGACAACTGAATCGTCACGCTGTTGTTTGCGCCTGCCAGTACGCCATTCGTGTAAACGGCACTGTACCCGGCCGGAGGGTTGAAAACAGTGCTTACCAGCATGTTGGTGTGACCGTCAAGGCTGCTTCCGCCTCCGAGGTCAATAAATTGATAGTCAACGTTGGCGTTGTCGGAATCGGAAATCCCGGCGATGGTTGCATCGTCGCTGGAATGGACACAGGTATGAATGTCGTATTCAGACTGCCCGTTGACATCCTGGTCACCGAAGTCGAAGAGATTGGCCCAGGTGTATTGGTTGGGATCGATGGTGACCCAGGCTTCCACTGTAACTGCCGCGTCGTTGGTGACGATTCCGGCCGGCAGTTGAAGATAGTCAGTCGCCGGCGCAGACGCGGTCGCGTTGGGGATCAGCAATTGCCCGCCGCTGACACTGGCGTTGCCCATCAGTGTCCCGTTGGCGGTGCCGACTGAATCCCTGGTCGTGCCATCGTTGAAGCTGTAACGATGCGTCAGGCCGCCTGCCGGCGTCAGGTTCGTTTGAAAAATCGAAAGCGCAACCGGCGGACTATTACTGAAGCCCAAACTGTTACTGATGATCACATCGTAGCTTCCCGCCGCGGAAACGGCTACATTCGGCAAGACCAGCGTGCTGTTGGTCGCACCGGGTATATTCACTTCGTTGCTCTGCCACTGGTACTGGAATGGAGGTGTGCCCGTGGTATCGACATTCAATGTCACCGTCGTTCCGTCAGCCACCGTGTTCGAGGGAGAAACCCTCACCACACCAAGCGGCAGCGGCAGGTCCGCACCCAATTGAAAGTCAGCCTCAATCTGGGCCGAGGACAGGGCAAAATTGTAGATCCGGAACTCGTCGACGGATCCGTGCATGCCCGGATCAGGCCAATTGTCCGCGCCAACAATATTCCGAACATCCTTCACGCCCGACATCTGAATGGTCACGTTGCTGTTTGCGCCGGCGAAACTGCCATTGATGTAAATGGCAATGTAACCAGCCGGCGGGTTGAAAACGGTGGTGACGAGCAGGTTGGTGCGTCCATCCAGGCTGCTCCCCGCCCCGAGATCAATGTATTGGTAATCAACGTTGGCGTTGTCGGAATCGGAAATTCCGGCAATGGTTGAATTGTCGCCGGAGTGAACACAGGTGTGAATGTCATATTCCGAAAGCCCGCTGGCGTCCCGGTTGCCGAAGTCGAAAAGGTTGGCCCAGACGTACTGATCGGGATCCACCGCGATCCACGCTTCCACGGTGACCGCGTCGTCATTGGTGACGATTCCCGCCGGGAGTTGTAGATAGTCGGTCGCCGGCGCAGCGGCGGTAGTGTTGGGAATCATCAGTTGACCGCCGCTGACGCTGGCATTGCCCACCAGGGTGCCGTTGGCAGTGCCGACTGAATCCCTGGCTGTACCATCGTTAAAGCTATAACGATGAGTCAAACCACCCGACTGTGCCAAGCCTGATACGATCGACACCAGGAAACAAGCAGCCACGACAAGGAGAAAAGTTTTCATGCTTGATTCGGGATGGTAATGACAGCTAAAAGTTCTAAATTAATTCTCAATGGCCATCTTCATGAGCTTCCGGTGTTAATCATCTGACAACATAAATCTTTTGGAGAAGAATCAAACCAGAATAAAAAAAAGGGGGTTGGCAATTCATATTTACGTTTCGGGGTCTTCCGAGTCGATTGAGTCGTTCAAAAGGGCTCTTTCGATTTATTTGGAATGGTTCATGGTCTTATAGATTAAGCGTAATCGGCGCGCAAAACCCGACATGATAAAAACAATCAAGGGTGTTTAATCAACCCCCTGAATGATTCGACAAATAAATGCCCTGGCACTGGCGGATTCATGCTCTGAGGTCCTTTACCAAAGGACAATGGATTTTAGCGCTTTGCCAAGTGCCAGCAGAGGGCCTCAAACCACGCCAGCATTATACTTCCGTGATGACGGTGTCACTGTGCTCGTATGCCGGAGCGCAGCAACAGAGCAGTCGCAAAACTTCGCTGCCTGTATTCCAAAGCTTGTGTTTTTGACCGGGCGGAATGGCGATGGCGTCGCCCCCAGTCACCTCGCGCGTTTCGTTTTCAATGCGGATTCTTCCCGTGCCGCGGGTGATGTAATAAATTTCCTCAGCCCGCGGATGAAAATGTTCCTGCGTTGCACCGCCGACCGGCAGGCGTGCTTCGGCCAGGCTTTGGTTGCGGATGGCAGAATTCCGGTGCGCCAGCAATTCGCGAATTTCCGATCCGTCCTTGGTAATGAAGGGCGGCACTTCGTTGAGATTTTTCACATCCATAAGTTCGATCGGTTAAAAATTTTCCGGCAGTTTGAAGACGCGCGCGAGGTCGATCTGCTCCAGGACGACACCGAGAATAATCAGGCCCATCGCCAGGCAAAAGGTCGGCGTAATGGGTTCACCCAGTGTAAAATGCACCCAAACGCACGTTGTTACCGGGATAAGATTGTTAAATAATAACACCCGGCTGGCGCGCCAGTGGCGCAGGGCATTGTTCCAAAACCCATAGGGAATAACCCCACCGAAGAAGATGCAAAAGGCCATGACCCCCACGCGCTTGGGAGTAACCACAAGCCCGTGGGTGACAATTTCATAAAACCCGACCGGAATCAGGAGGACGCCCGCCATCCACATTGATTGTGCCGCGACCTCAAGGCCATTCACGTGGGCGCTCAACCAACGGCTCTGGCGGCTATACAACGCCCAGAGGAAACTGGAGATCAGCGCGCACAATTCACCCAGCAGGTTGGTTTTTCCGGTCTTCAGGGCCGGCCAAAACAGAACCAGAACACCAGCGACAGCAATCAACGCAGCGGAATAACGCCGGACACTTACCCAACTCCGGCGCGGACGTTCCTCGGCCAGCAAAGCCCAGACCGGCGAGGCACCCAGATACAGCGCCACGTGTGAAGCCGATGTCAACCGCAGCGCCCAATTGAAAGCAATCGTGTACGCAGCGAGGGTCAGGCCGCCACGCAACCAGAGTTGTTTCCGCAATGCCGGCGTCAGCTTTTCGAACTCACCCAGTAAGCTTGTGAAGCGAAGTACCGCCAGCAGAATGGTGCCCGCACAAACAAACCGGAGGCTGCCGGTAAAAACCGGCGGCCAGCTGCCCAACAACCACTTCGTTCCGGCATTGTTGCCGCCCCAAAAGACCACGACCATCAAGAGGCTCAGGGCGATGGCGGTGTTGTTTTTCTTCTCCGACACGCGGCGAGGTTAAGACAAAGCTGAAAAGTTGCGAATGAATTTTGGTTGACCATCCGAGATCCTGAATTAATTTCCGATCATGGAACATTCACCCGGTTTCCTCAAATATGTGGCCGAAGCCAAACCGCGCGTCCGCGAGATTTCCGTGGACCAGACGCGCGCGTGGCTCGCCCAAAATCCAAAAATTGTGCTCGTGGACGTGCGCGAAGATTCGGAATGGGACGCCGGCCATGCGGTCGAGGCCGTTCATATTGGCAAAGGTGTGCTGGAACGCGACCTGGAAAGAACCATCCCGGATCCAAATACGGAAATCATCATGTATTGCGGCGGCGGCTACCGCTCCATTTTGGCGTGTGATATTGCCCAAAAAATGGGTTATCGTAGTGTTCATTCGCTCATCGGCGGTTACAAGGCGATGAAACAAGCCGACTGGCCGATGAAAAGTGCGACTGCGAATTCCCCCGCCGGGCCTTGACTCCCAGCCATAACGGTTTCGCTACCAAGCAGAGCATTGGCGCGCCTTGGCCCGCTGGTCGCGATCCAAAATGGGAGGCGACACGTCGAGGCAGAATTCCTCCATGTCCCAGCGGTGAAATATGAAGTCAGGCTGCGAAAGCCCAAATTTTCTTTCACTCGACAACCGCCAGATTTTACGGCAAATTATTTGTGTCAGGGCCCATGGAATGTGGACTTACGAACCCCGCCAGGGCCGGAAGGCAGCAACGGCAGTTTGCTCTGCGTCTGCCGTGGTCACCCTGACATTCTTCATTTACGCTGGCTGGTTTAGGATTTACCCTTGTCGTTGAAATTGCAAGCAAGCCGTCGATTGTAAATTTAAAAGCAAATCACCCATGTCTTATCAGGTCATCGCCCGCAAGTACCGTCCACAAAAGTTTGCCGATGTGGTCGGCCAGGAACACGTCACCCAGACCCTCGCCAACGCCATCACGCAGAAACGCATCGCCCATGCCTATCTCTTTTGCGGACCGCGCGGCACCGGCAAAACCACCATCGCGCGCATCTTCGCGAAATGCCTGAATTGCACCGGCGGACCGAAAACCGATTTTGACGACATCGATTCGCGCGTGCAGGAAATCACTGAAGGCCGCTCCCTCGACGTGCTGGAGATCGACGGTGCCAGCAACAACGGCGTGGAACAGGTGCGTGAACTTCGCGAAACCTGCAAATACGCACCGGCCAACTCGTCTTTCAAGATCTACATCATTGACGAAGTTCACATGCTTTCCACGGCGGCGTTCAACGCGTTGTTGAAAACGCTGGAAGAACCGCCCGCGCACGTGAAGTTCATGTTCGCGACGACCGACCCGGAAAAGGTGCTGCCGACGATCCTGTCGCGCTGCCAGCGGTTTGATTTGCGCCGGATCCCGGGTGCCCTCATCACGAAACATCTCGCGGAAATCGCGATCAAGGAAAAGGTCAACATCAACGCCGCCGCCCTCCACGCCATCGCGCGAGGAGCCGATGGCGGCATGCGTGATGCGGAATCCACCCTGGACCAGCTCATTAGTTTTTGCGGCGACACCATCGAAGAAGCCGACGTGCTCTCCATGTTCGGTTTGGCGGCGCAAAACCAAATCCTGAAGTTGAGTCATGCTGTGCTTACGGGCGAGATTTCCACCGCCCTCACGCAACTGGACGAACTGGCGCGCGGCGGCAAAGATCTTGGCCGCCTGCTCGGCGACTTGCTCAACCACTTTCGCAATTTGCTGATTTATCATGTTTCCCGTGGCGACCTAAATCTGCTGGAAGCATCCGAAGCGGAAGTGGCCGCCCTCAAAGAACAGGCGCCGCTTGCCAATACGGATTCGTTCACCCGCATACTCGAAGTTCTCGCCGACGCCGAACTCCGTTTGCGCGATGCGGCCTCCAAGAAAATCCTGTTGGAAGTTTCCCTCCTCCGCGCCATCGAAGCACGCAACGCCCTGCCGATTGATTCGATCCTGAAGCAATTAAACCAATTGCGCGCACCAGGCGGCACCGCCGCCCCGGTCCCCGCCGAAAGTGCGCCCGTAAAAGCCTTTTCCCTCGCACCACCCGACTCCGCCCCGGTACATAAATCGGCAACCGCGACGGCTCCCGTCGCACCCGCAGCCGTTTCTCACTTTGCAGCAACGACCGCGACAGCAGTTCAAAAAGCCACCGTCCCGAGTTCCGCCGCATTGCCTGATCTCTGGAGCAACCTCATCGAAGCCGTTGGCCGGGTTAGTCCGTTTACCCGTGGTTATCTTATTGATGCTCACCCGGTTTCGTTTGAGAAAAGCATTTTAGTGATCGGCTTCGACCCCGAATTTGAAGATCATTTGGGGCTGGTCGACAACTCGCGCAATCATGCCCTGCTGGCCACGAAACTGGCGGAACTTGGCCATCCGAATGCGATGATCAAGTTCATCAAAGCCGAAGCACCCGAGGGCTGGGTGCGCCGGGCTGTCGCCGCCACGCCGCCCCCGGCATCCGCCGCCCCGAAGACGCCGGCGGCTGCGGCAAAAACTGTTGAAAACGCGGCGGTTGCGGCGCCCTCCCCGGAGAAAAAGGCTGCGCCGGTGGCGTTCAATAAAGACGATTTCAAGAACGATCCCCTGATCCAGAAGGCACTCGAAATATTCAAAGGAACCATCGTGGAAGTGAGAGCTTGAAAATTGTGCGCGAACACTTCGCCCTAACCCGACATGCGTAAAAACTGCATTCACAAAGCGGCTTTATTTCTCAACCGTCAAATTATAAATTTCACCCAATAATATTATGTCCAGTCTAGGAAAATTGATGAAACAGGCGCAGCGAATGCAGCAGCAGATGGAACAGGTCCAGGCGCAACTCGCCGCGCGCACAGTCGAAGCAACTAGTGGCGGCGGTGCCGTGAAGGTCACGGCGAAGTGTGATGGCACCATCGCCGCGATCAAAATTGACCCGCAGGCGTTGAACGCGTCAGATGCGCAACTGCTCGAAGACATGATCGTCACCGCTGCCAATCAGGCGCTCAACCAGGCCAAGGAAATTTCCAATTCGGAAATGGGCAAGGTCACCGCCGGCATGAATTTGCCCGGATTGATGTGATTCAAAACGTCACCGTCCTCCGCGTCCTCTTCGTGAATCAAATCCGGAGGCGAGGATGGGGATAAGGTCGAGAATCAATAAATGGCTTTGCCCGATTCCATCACCGCGCTGATCACCGCCCTCGCCAAGTTACCGGGCGTCGGGCCACGGTCAGCGGAGCGTATCGCCTTGCATATCGTTCAAGCGGATGTTGCCGCCGCCAAGAATCTTGCCGGCGCCGTTCTGTATGCGCGGGAAAAAATCAAGTTTTGCGACATCTGCGGTTCATTGACCGAAAAGTCACCCTGCTCCCTTTGCGAAGATCCGCGGCGCGACGGCGCGCTGCTCTGCGTGGTGGAACGCGCGGTGGACATCCTGAGCGTGGAAAAATCCGGCTCTTATCGCGGCAAATTCCATGTGCTCGGCGGCCGGATTTCCCCGCTCGACGGCGTGGAACCGGATGACTTGCGCATCGCCGAGCTGGAGAAGCGGTTGTCCACCGAGCCCATCCGCGAAGTCATCATTGCGCTGGCCACGGACGTGGAAGGTGATGCCACCAGCCATTACCTGGCAAAACGGCTGGCGCGCAACGGATTGAAAATTTCGCGCATCGGTTTCGGCCTGCCCGCCGGCAGCGGCCTGGAATTCGCCGATGAATTGACGCTCAACCGCGCCCTCGAAGGCCGCCGGGAAATGTCGTGAACCCCACCCCCGCCTTCATTTTCGATCTCGGCAAGGTTCTGGTGGACTTTGACTATTCCATTGCGGCCCGGAAGATCGCCGCGCGTTGCGGCAAGGCCCCGAATGATTTGCACGCCTTTCTGGCTGCATCGCCGCTGCTCGTTGATTACGAGAGCGGTTTGCTGACCCGCGCAGATTTTTTCACGGCCGTCAGCAAACACATCGCTTATTTAGGCGACCTGAATGAGTTTGGCGGACATTTTGCCGACATTTTCTCCGAAATCGCACCCATGATTGAGTTGCACGCGGAGCTGCGTCAGCGTGGCTTCAAGACATACATTTTTTCCAACACGAACGATCTGGCCATTGAACATATCCGGCGGAATTTTCCGTTTTTTCAAAACTTCGACGGTTACATTTTTTCCTATGAGGTTGGCTCGATGAAACCGCGGCCCCCAATTTACGAAGCCATGGAAGCCATGGCGGGTAAACGCGGAGCAGATCTGATCTACCTCGATGACCGGGCGGAAAATATCGTCGCCGGTAAAGAACGTGGCTGGCGGGCGATCCTGCACGAAACGCCGGAGAAAACCCGCGCGGCCGTCACTTCACTGCTTTGAACATCGCCAGGCATTTGTCACGCTGTTCCTCATGAATCACCACGCGCGGTGGATATTTTGATTGCGCAAGCAGAAGCGAACTCTCCCACGGCTGATGTATCAATTCATCTGGAAACGAGGCTAGCTCCGGAACCCAGCGGCGGACGAATTCTCCCTTGGGATCAAATTTCTCGCCCTGCGAGACCGGATTGAAGATGCGAAAATACGGCGCGGCGTCAGTACCCGTGCCCGCGCTCCATTGCCAGCCTCCGTTATTCGCAGCCATGTCACCATCCACGAGTTGTTGCATGAAATAACGTTCGCCCCACTGCCAGTGGATGAGCAGGTCCTTGGTTAGGAACATCGCCACGATCATCCGCAACCGGTTGTGCATCAACCCGGTCGCATTCAGGCAACGCATGGCTGCGTCCACAATCGGATAACCGGTGCGCCCCTCGCACCAGGCCGCGAAATGTTCCCGGTTTTCCGACCAGTTCAACCGGTCGTACTCGGGACGGAAGGCGCCTTTGGTCACGTGCGGAAAATTATGCAACACCTGCAAATAAAATTCGCGCCAGATGAGTTCATTCAAAAAAACATCGCATCCTGACACTTGAGACGTCGTGGCCTTGGTGCGCGCCTTTTTCAACTCAGCCATGATCGTGCGTATGCCAATCGAACCAGCGCGCAAATGAGGGGAGAGGTTCGAGGTGCCATCGATTGCGGGAAAATTCCGATTTCCGCCATATTCGTATACCGGCCCGGCCATGAACTTGCGGAGCAATTCCAGCGCCGCCCGTTCGCCTCCCGGTGGAATGCTTTGTTTCAACGAATGACCAAGTTCATCCGGCGACTCCGGCAATGCATCCGATTTCAAGCTTTGAACTTTGAACTTTGGCGGGCCCAACCGCGGCCTTGGCAACGGTGTCGGTTTCGCCTTCCAGGTTTTGGAATATGGCGTGAATACTGTGTATGGCTTGTCCTGCTGCGTCAGTATTTCCGATTCTTCCCAAACCACAGCGTCCTTGAACAATTCAAAACCGAAACCGGCCTCGAGCAGAACGCCCGCGATTTGCGAGTCACGCCGTTGCACATACGGTTCATAACGCTTGTTGGCAAAAACAGCTTGGGCACCGGTCTCCCGGCAAAGCGCCGGCAGAATTTGTACGGACTTGCCACGGCGAACCACCAGAGAGTGGCCAAGTTCCTGCAGGTTTCTGCGGAGCGACTCGACCGATTGCAGAAGAAATTCCAGCCGCGCCGCGCCGACATCGGGCCTGGCGCGAAAAGCATCCTCAAAAATAAAAACCGGCACGACATTCTCCGCACGTTTCGCTGCCTCGCTCAACGCGACGTTATCCGAGACCCGCAGATCACGGCGAAACCAATGAATGACAGTTTTCACGCCGCGATTCTATAAAGCTTGGGCCTCTTCCTGCGAGAATCAAAAACAGATCGAATGGTCGCGGTTACTTCCCCTCGCGATGATGGTGAATTCGGAAAACGGACCGACTGCCTTGACTTTAGTCTTTCAGGATATGTCCGCGCTTGACTCCCCGTAATTCCTGCCTTTGACTTGCTGGCAGCCGGATCTGCCATGTTCATCGCCATACCAGTAGGAATGAATTACCGGACCGAGAGGCTTCCGCTCGTCACGCTTTCCCTGATCGGCATTAACACCCTGGTTTATCTCGTTTCGCTGATTTTCTTCTTCAGAACGGACGGAGAATCGGATTTGTGGATTTTCCAACATCTCTGGTTGATTCCAGCGCGATCGTTCTGTTGGATGTACCTGACTTCAATGTTTGTTCATCGAGGGATTTTTCATCTGCTGGGTAACATGATTTTCCTTTTCCTGTTCGGTTCGTGCGTGGAAGACCTCATTGGACGCACGCGTTTCATCATATTTTATCTGGGTGGCGGACTGGCAGCGGAATTTGTGTATATCGCCATGTTGCCGGAACACTTCGCTTCGTCAATTCCCATGGGCGGCGCGTCAGGAGCCATCAGCGCTTGTATGGGAATGTATCTCTTGCTGCGCGCGAGTGCGGACATCGAATTCAAATATTTTCTTTGGTTCTTCGTCATTCGGGCAGGTGAATTTGAAATCCCCGCGTGGGTGGCGATATCCTTCTGGTTTTTAAGCGATCTCTTTTGGGCGGTTCTCGGCATGACCAGGGGACACAGCGGCGGCGGCGTGGCCGTCGGCGCGCATGTCGGAGGGTTTTTAAGCGGACTGGCAATGATCGGCATTTACAAATGGATCCTCCGCCTCCGTGAATCCAAGGAGCCAGACGCGGATAAGTCAAAGTTCGTAGTCGATCCAGTCAAAATCTTCGCCGCCACGAACGCAGCCCGTCAATCCGTTGTCGTCACGAGCGAAACACCGACGATTTTCTTATATGATGGCACTGCACAGACTGGACCATTCACGCTCACGCAGGTCCAGATCATGTTGCTCCGCAAGGAGATCGGCCGCGACGCTCAATATTGGAGCGAAGGCATGACCGACTGGCAAAATGTCCTGGAATTATCCAGCCAGCCCATTGAATGATGACGTTGCGTCCGGCGGAGCACATTGCTAAATTCTCCCGGCAACCGAAATAAGAAACCAACAAGCCAATTCATGATTAAAACAAACACACCTCTGGTAGGAATCCTGATGGGAAGTGATTCCGACTGGCCAACCATGAAAGCCGCCGCCGACGCGCTGGCGGAATTCGGCATCGCCAGCGAAGCGAAAGTCATTTCCGCTCATCGCGACCCGCGTGGCCTCGAAGAATATGTCTCCACTGCCACCCAACGCGGTCTTAAAGTCATCATCGCCGGCGCCGGCGGAGCAGCGCATTTGCCTGGAGTGACGGCGGCATTCACGACACTACCGGTCATCGGCGTGCCCATTCTCGGAAAGTCATTTGACGGCTTCGATTCGTTGCTTTCCATCGTGCAAATGCCGCCGGGGGTTCCCGTGGCCACGGTCGCCGTTGGCGGTGGGCGTAATGCGGGGATTCTGGCCACCCAGATTCTGGCTGTGGGCGATGCCCAATTGCAAGAGGCGCTAAAGAAATTCAAGGTGAAGCTCACCGAAGAATCGCGCGCGAAAAATAAAAACCTCACTTAAGCCACCGGCGGAGCAAACACCTGCATGGAACCCCTCATTGAAGGCGTCCATAGATTCCGCAACGAGGAGTTCGGAAATTACCGGAAGCTCTTCCGCAAACTGTCCCAGGAAGGGCAGAATCCGCACACCTTGTTTATCACCTGCTCGGATTCACGCGTGCTGGCCGAGCTCATCACACAGAGCAAGCCGGGCGATCTGTTCGTCGTCAAAAACGTCGGCAACATTGTTCCGCCCGCCAGCGCACAAGGCGACACGAATTCCACTGCCGCCGCGATTGAATTCGCCGTGGCGACCCTGCGGGTCAACGACATTGTGATTTGCGGCCATTCGCAATGTGGTGCGATCGCCGCGATGCTCGCCCCCAGGCCCGTCAGCGATAACACGCCGCATTTGCGGGACTGGCTGAACCTAGCAGCGCCGGCTTTGGAGACGTTGAAACAAAGATACACCCACCTGAATAAAAGCGCGGCGCAGGAAACTGCCGCGGCCGAGGAAAACGTCCTGTTCGGCCTGGACAATTTGCACAGTTACCCCTGCGTGCAGGAGCGGTTAGCCGACGGAACCCTGCGATTGCACGGCTGGTTTTTCAAAATCGCGACGGCAGAACTGTTTGCTTACGATCCGGAGACCCACCAGTTTTTGCCTTTGGTGGAAAGAGCGGATTAATTTTTCTTCAGATGGGGTTGGGAGCCAGCACGGTTTTCCCATTCTCGGCCGCCACGCGCGGCAACAACAGCAACGAAATTACCGACATAAATAACCCGCTGAGCACCACCCAGGTTGCCGCGCCACGACTGCCGGCTTGCAACAAAGTCGTCGCCGCGAGCGCCGCCATCGTGAGGTTCGGGCAGAGCAACAGGTAGGCGTGCGCATCACCGCCGGTCTTCAGCCACCGGCGATGAACGACCTCGCGAAAACCAATGAGAAAAAATGAGCCGCACAAGGCCAGCATCGCCATGTAAGAAAACAACATGCGGGCATCGATCAACAAGCCGAGCGAGACGAAAAAGATCGGGATCAAAAAGCGGCGGCTGATGGGCGCGATGTATTCCTCAACGCTTTTGCCTTCAAATTGTGTGCGGCTCATGAACAGCCCGAGGAAGAACGCAGTTTTGGCCGCGGACAGCCCCAACCGGTCGCCGATGGCGCAAATGACCAACACCAGCAGTACCAGGAAATGTACGCGCCATTGCGTGGTCTTGAGGATGATCCGCTGGAATAGTTTCACCACGTGCGAGGCGAACCGGCTTATCAAATAAACGGTGACGGCAATGCCCGCCAGTTTCAACAAAATGAGCCAGCCAAAACCATGCGCGACGGCGACACTGCCAACGCTCAAGACGACAATCGCCAGTACTTCCAGCGCGATCATGACCTGTACCACGAAGTCGCGCGACTTGCCGGGCAGGCCCGGGTAATGTTTCCAGCCGAAATACGCCATGCTCAGGGAACAACTGCTCAGGGCTGCCGCCGCCAGGATGCCCTGAGGCAGGCTCAGACCGGCAACCTCCGCCAGCGCGAGGATCAAGAGATATTGCGATAACGACCAAAACAAGGCGTAGCGCAAAGGGGCAATAAATTCACGGAATTTTGGGAGTTCAATTTCCAGGCCGACCTCGAACAGTACCAGCAAGAAGCCCACTTCCCCTGCTTGTTCGACCATGATTTTCACATCGGATTGCACCAGCGACTCGAGCCCAAGGCCGAAGATCACAAAGAACACGTTGGCAAAAGCCGGTCTGCCGAACTTGGCGCACAAGTCCGGTACCGCCATAAGCAAGAGTATCAGGCAGATGATGGTTTCGATGCTGTCCATGTCTCGTTCACCAGCCGCCACTGTCGGCTAGTCCATGGACATTGGCAACCTTGTTTGTTACGCTCAGCCGGAATCATTTATGAGTCTCGAAAACAAAGAAACACGCGTCCCGACCGCCGTTCCGTCGGATTTTATCCGCGAGATCGTGGCGAAACATGTTGCGGAGAATAAGTATCCCCGGATTAAGACGCGTTTCCCCCCCGAACCAAACGGATATTTGCATATCGGCCACGCAAAATCCATCTGCCTTAATTTCGGGATCGCCCACGAATTCGGCGGCGTTTGCAATTTACGGATGGACGACACAAACCCGACGAAAGAAGAAGTCGAGTACGTCGAGAGCATCCAGGCAGACGTGAATTGGCTCATTGCCGGCTGGTCGGATAAAAATCTGGGAATGAAGGCTCCGGCCGAGCCATTCTACGCGAGTGATTACTTTGACGAGATCTACGCATTTGCGGTTGAACTCATCAAGCGAGGCAAAGCCTTTGTCTGTGATCTGTCGGCGGCGGACATGGACACATACCGCGGCGCGCCGGATCGTCCCGGGAAAAATTCGCCGTGGCGCGACCGCAGCGTCGAAGAAAACCTCGATCTGTTCACGCGCATGAAGGCGGGCGAATTTCCCGACGGTGCCCGCACGTTGCGAGCGAAGATCGACATGACCTCTTCCAACATTTGGCTGCGCGACCCCCTGCTCTACCGTATCCGCCACGCGGAACATCACCACACCGGCGCCAAATGGTGCATCTACCCGCTCTACGATTTTGCGCATTGCCTGAGTGATTATGTCGAAGGTATCACCCACAGCATCTGCACGCTGGAGTTTGAGGTCCATCGCCCGCTTTACGATTGGATCCTGGAAAACCTCGACCTTCCACGCGCACTGCCGAAGCAATACGAATTTGCAAAATTGATCCCCAGCCACACCATTGTTTCCAAGCGCAAACTCATTTCGCTTGTGAACGATAAGATCGTAACCGGTTGGGACGATCCGCGCCTGCCAACCATTTCCGGCATCCGTCGGCGCGGCGTGACCGCGGAGGCCTTGCGCCATTTCGCCATTGGCGTCGGCGTCACCAAATACATCAGCCTCACCGACGTGGCGGTGTATGAACACGCAGTCCGCGATGATTTGAACAAACGTTCGCTGCGCCGGCTGGCCGTATTGCGCCCGATCAAGGTGGTCATCACGAATTATCCCGAGGGCAAAGTTGAGGAACTCGAGGCCGTCAACAATCCCGAAAACGAAAGTGCCGGCAAGCGCAAAGTTCCCTTCAGCCGGGAATTATTCATTGAACGCGACGATTTTGCCGAAGTGCCGCCGCCGAAATTTTTCCGGCTTAAACCGGGCGGAGAAGTGCGACTGAAATATGCTTACATTATCAAATGTGAGGAAGTCCTGAAGGACGGTGCCGGCAACATCATCGAACTCCGCTGCACCGCCGACCTGGACAGCAAAAGCGGCGGCGCGACCGCAGCGCGCAAAGTCAAAGGGACAATCCATTGGGTCAGCGTCGCTCACGCGATTGACGCCGAGGTGCGTCTTTATGACCGCCTCTTCACCGAAGCCGAACCGGAAAAAGACGGACGGGATTTTAAGTCGGTGCTCAATCCGCATTCGCTCGAGGTGATTACCGCCAAATGCGAACCAAGTCTGAAATCCGCTTCGTCAGATGAGCGTTATCAATTTGAACGGCTTGCCTATTTCACGCTGGATAATGACAGTACTGCGGGCAAGCCGGTGTTCAATCGAACCATCACGTTGAAGGATACCTGGGCCAAAGAGGCGCAAAAAAGCTAGATGCCCAATCCCGCCAAAAGTTGTTGTAGAATTGAGTTTTGATCATTCGGCCAATTCTGCCCGTTTCAGAATCATGAACCCAGAACACCACATCACACGGGAAACGGCGCATAAGCTGGCGCGTTATGCGTTGTTCAGCTTCATTGTGACGTTCATTCTGGCGCGGATATTTGTTTTCATGATCATGTCCCGCATGATGCCGAACCTCTATTTCTTCGTCGGCAGCACCCATGTCCATCATCTTAACTACGGGATTTTCCTGCTGGCAGCCGTCGGGGGTTACAGTGTCTTCCGCCGGCCAACCGGCAGAAAGGCAGAAATAACGGCGGTGCTTTATGGCCTGGCCATGGGACTGACATTTGACGAATTCGGGATGTGGTTGCACCTGGGCGGCAGTTACTGGCAACGCGCCAGCGTGGATGCCGTAATCGTGGTGGCGGCTTTGTTTGCGTTGGTGGCTTTCGCGCGCAATTTGCGGCGGTTCGAAAAAAAGCATCTTTGGTCCTTCCTGATCCTGCTCGTGGTGTTGGTCGGCTTTGTCGTGGTCATTTTTATGGCTGGCGACCGGCTTGGCAATGAAATGGGACCGAGATTACACGAACTGGAATCGGATTCTTCGCCCTAAACGACCGGTATTAATGTAGCGAGCCAACTTGATAATCCAAATTGGCCTGCTGGATCAAGAGGTTGTAGCGTGCGTTCGCATTGGTGATCTGCGCCGAGGTCAGATTCAACTGGGCTTGGCTCAGTTCAACGATGGAACTGATACCTGTTTTGTAGCGCGATTCAGCAAGGTCGTACGCTTCGCTGGCGCTACGGACCAATTCCTCAGTCGTTTTGATCTCCTCCCGCGCATTGTTGACGTTGAGCCAGGCAATATGAACGTCACGGACAATATCGTCCTCCAAACTGCGAACCAGTTCCTCCTCGGCTTGTGCTTTAAATTCGGCTTCATGTTGCCGCGCCTTGTAAAGACCACCTGCGAAGAGAGGAAAACTGATTTGAATTCCGCCGACAGCGTAATCGTCGGGCAAATGATAGTCATGCGCCGGAGAACCACCGGCCTCGCCAAAGGCGGAGACAGATGGCAAACGCGCATCGTGCTGCGATCTCGCGAACTTCATCGCTGTGATGCCCTGATCCCGAAAACTTAGCAATTCAGGGCGTTGCGCCAGGGCGATTTGAACGAGTTGTGAATCGTCGCCCGGCATTGAGTTCGTGGATGGATTCGGATCCGACAGTTGAAACTGTTGCGGCCCGGCGTAACCAAGGGCGGCGGAGAGCGAAGCCATCGCTGCGTCGGCATCATTCTGCGCCTTTTCCACCAACAATTTGCCTTGTTGGACGGCGACGCCGGCAAAACTCACGTCCAATTCAGATTTCAATTTATTCGACGCGAGCAGGCTGACCTGATCGAGCAACAATTGGCGTGTGTCCAAGGTCTGTTGCGCCACCTGCAAAACGGCCCGGGCTTGCAGAGTTCCGAGATAATTGAGGTTAACCTGGAGCAACACCTGTTCGCGTGTGGCGTTCACATTTTGATTTTCCGCCTCCATTTGAAACTTTGAGCTCGAGGTGAGATTGTCCGTGCGCCCGAAATCCGTAATGAGCTGGCTGACCGAAAGACCGCCCGCCAGATGATTGTAAACCGAAGGATTATTCAAGCCGCCGGCCAGAATGCGGGCATCCTCGGAATTTGCGCCAACGGCATCACCGTAAAGATTGGCATTGGGATAATATCCGGCGCGGGTTTCGGTCAGAACTTCCCTCGCGGCCAGCGCGCGGTAATCCGCCGCGGCTATCTGGGGATGATTTCGCAGGGCAATGTTCTGCGCCTCGGCCAAAGTCAAAACCGCAGGTGCGCTGGTCTGCCCGGCCCAAAGGCCGCATTCGGCACCAACAAGCATGACAAACGCAAGAATGATTCTTTTCATTGGAAAACGTTTAATGCGCAACTGCGCTCGGCAAGGTTGCGTCAGGACGAGTTGCCGATGGCGCTTCCCGACGCCGATGCAGAAGATAATATGCACAAGGCACGATGAAGACGGTCAGCACGACGGAGACGGCGAGTCCCCCGATGATGGCCCGGGCGAGTGGTGCGTAGGCTTCGCTGCCGGCACCGAGCGCGAGCGCCATTGGGATCAAGCCGAATAACGTGGCCAGCGACGTCATCAGCACCGGGCGCAGGCGCACGCGACAGGCGAGCGAGGCGGCTTCGCGCACCGAATGCCCTTCCTGCCGCAACCGGTTCGTAAAATCGACAATCAGAATGCTGTTTGAGACCACAATCCCCACCATCATGACGACCCCCATTAGCGACATAATATTCAGCGTGGTGCCGGTCAGGAACAAAATCAACAGCACGCCGGTCAAGCCCGTTGGCACCGCGAGCAAAATGAGGAACGGATCGAGGAACGATTTGAATTGCGCCACGAGAATCAGATAAACCAGCACCGTCGAAAGGATCAGACCCAGACCAAAACTCTTGAACGATTCATTCATGGCCTGCACCGAGCCGCGAATGTGAACCACACTATTTTGCGGCAAATGAAGTTGCGCGACGATTTTCTGAACCCCGGCATAGGTGCGGCTCAAATCCTCACTGGCCGGAGAAACATACACGTCCACCGTCCGTCGAATCTGGTAATGGTCGACCTCCGTCGGGGCGTCGATATGCGAAATGTGGACGACCGTATCAAGTCGCGTGGGCCGCTTCAAATGCGGTGAACGCAGCGGCATTGAACCGAGGTCGGCAATATTCTTTACAGTGTTTTCAGGGTATTGCACGGTCAGTAAATAGTTGTTGCCCGTTACCGGGTCGATCCAGTAACTCGGCGCAATCGTGCCATTGGATGTAAGCGCGGTAATCAAACTGTCAATGATGTCCTGAGCACTGAGTCCCATCTCGCTGGCGCGCTCTCGGTCGATGTCAATTTTCAGGGACGGATAATCCACGTCCTGGGGCACAAGCACATCGCTTACTCCCGCCAAGGCCCGTACTTTATCGGCAATATCAGTGGCGATTCCGTGGGCGGTCTGCACATCCGGGCTGCTGACCTGAACGTCGATCGGGGCCGGAACCCCTTGATTAATCACCGCGTCCACCAATCCGCCGGTTTGAAAATAAGCGCTGACCTCGGGCACGTCCGTACGCAACCGCGCCCGAACCAGGTTCATGTATTCAAAACTGCTTAATTTATGTCCGTCATTTAAGCCGACCTGAACAATCGCCGTGCTCGGGCTCGAGTTGGGGTTAAGGATCGAATTAAAGCCAGGTGTTGTGCCGATGTTGGAAACAATAATTTTCAAATCACGGGCCGGCACAATATCGCGCACGACCTGCTCGACCTTCGCGACCTGCTGTTCAGTCAATTCCAATCGCATGCCGGATGGAGCCTTGACGCTAATGACAAACTGGCTTGGATCCGTGCGCGGGAAATAAGCCTTACCCACCAATGGATAGACCCCCAAGCTGAAGATAAAAATTCCGATGATACCAAGCACGGTTGCAAGCGGGCGAATCATTGCGAGTTTCAAACCACCTTCATACTGATCCAGCATGATGGTGAACCGGCGATTAAACCAGCGGTTGAATTTTTGTCCCGGATTTTTAGGCATTGGGTCGCCAGCGTGAATTTCGTCGTGAACCTGAAGACCGGTGATGAGTTTGGCGCAGAAAAGCGGCACCACGGTCATGGCCACAAGATACGAGGCGAAAAGCGAGAGAATCACCGACAAGGCCAGCGCGGTGAAAAGAAATTTGCTGACACCATAAAGAAAGATGACTGGAAAAAAGACAATCGCTGTCGTCAGGGTTGCTGCCAGGACGGCCAATTGCACTTCCTTGCCGCCGCGTTCGGCAGCGACTTCCGGAGTTTCACCCAGTTCCAGATGACGGAAAATATTTTCAAGAACAATGACGGAGTTATCAATTAAACGCGAAAAGGCCAGCGCCAGGCCGCCTAGAATCATGGAGTTGATGGTGCCGCCACCCAATGCCAGTGCAATGAACGCAGCCAGAGCGGACAGAGGTATGGAAAGAAATACCGCAACCGTCGCCCGCATGCTGCCGAGAAAAATCAAGATCATCAAGCCGGTGAGCACTAATCCAATGGTGCCCTCGTGCACCAGCGTTTCAATGGCAGTGCGTACAAATACGGACTGGTCAAAGACCACCTGGGTCACGAGATTTTTTGGCACGTCGAGCAAATGCGACACAATACGTTTCACGCCATTCACCACGACGATAGTATTGGCGTCGCCGCCCGATTTCAGGATCGGAACATAAACGGACGGCTGGCCGTTAATGCGCACTTTATTATATTGGATTTGCGAACCGTCGACCGCCTTCCCTACGTCGCCAATCAGGACCGATGACTCTGCTGAAAGACTGGTGCCCTTGCTGATGGAATTGGGCATGCTGCTGACGTCCTCCCCGAGCATGGGTGACCCCGTCACTGTTTTGAGCGGGACCTCGTCGAGCTCTTGCATTTCGTTGATCTGGTTATTGACGTAAACATCGTAATCGTAAGGCCCGATTTTCACATCTCCCGCAGGCAAAATCAGGTTCGCCTGATTCACCGCATGCACCACATCCATGACACTCAACTGATGAGCCTCCAATTTGAGCGGGTCGACATACACCATGATTTGACGGTAACGCCCGCCGAAAGCTGGCGGCACGGACGCACCGGGAATGCCGGCCATTTGGTTACGCACCGTAAATTGACCGAGGTCGCGCAATTGGGCCTCACTCAATCCTTCGCCCTTCAGTGTCACCAGGCAGACCGGCAGACTCGAAGCGTCGAATTTCATCACGATGGGTGGCAGGGTGCCGGTTGGCAGATAGCGTAAGCTGGCCATCGCCAAGTTGGCGATGCTGGTCACATCGGAGTCGGGATTTGAGCCCGGCTGGAAATAAACTTTGATCAAACTCACTCCGGTGAGTGAGCGTGACTCCATGTGGTCAACGCCCGAGGCAAGCGTGAAGATGCGTTCAAACTGTCCGGTGATGTCGTTTTCGATTTGCTGGGGCGGCATCCCGGAATAAAACGTCGCCACCACCACCACGGGAATATTGATAGGCGGGAACAAATCCACCGGCATCCGGAACAAGCTCGTCACCCCGACCACGCAAGTGATCAGGCAGATGACGATGATGAGATAAGGGAAACGTATGGCAAATCGGGACATAGCAAGAAATGAAATTCAGAGTAATTCTTCAGCCAGCGTGCGAGCGCCGGGTTGGCGTAGTAATTCAATTGCTGCGGAAAATAAATTGGATTCATGAATCTGCCGGACTTCGGATCGAATCGGTGATTTTGGGCGAGGTGGCGGGTTGAACACTAGACCGTCAGGTTTGACATCCAAAGCGACTTTTTCGCGCAATCGAAGCGCATCGGAGGGACAAATCATAGGAAGTCATTGAAGTGTTCGATCTTGATTTTCATTCATCATGGAAAGTTGCACCAACTTCGGGTCGACCTTCTGGCCGTCTTGCAACGCGGAATGATCACCCACCACCACCAAATCGCCTTCTTTCAAACCCGACAGCACTTCGTATTTGTCCGGCATCTCCAATCCGAGCGCGACATCGCGCCGTTCGATTTGATCATCGGCATTAACTACAAATACCGATGGCGCTTTCCCGCCGTTGACAGCTTGCGTGGGAACCACCAGCGCGTCGGCATGTTTTTCGACATCCAAAACGACGGTGGCATACATGCCCGGAACCAAGCTCAAGTTCGGATTCGGCACCTCAATTTCCACCATCATCGTGCGCGTATCCTCATCCACCTTGTCCGTGAATCGTGTAATTTTACCGGGAAACGCTTTGCTGGCGGATGATTCGACTTGCACCTCGACCAGATCGCCGACACGTATGTCCTTTACGTATTCCTCCGAGACCGGAAAATCCAGGCGCAGCAGGTAGTTGTCCGAGACACGCACTAGCGGCAGTGATTGTGAGTCGGACGAGGTCCCGGCCTGGATGAGCGCGCCGGGATCAGCATAACGCCACGTAACCACGCCATCGAAAGGAGCCGTGATATTTGTGTAGCTGACCAGCGTTTGATATCGTTCCACCTCGGCTTTGGCCGCCGCAATGGCGGCTGCGGCGGCATGGTCATTCGCTTCTGCGGTATCCAGATCCTGTTGGGCTACCAGATTGGGATGATCCCGATTAACTGAAACCAATCGCGAGTAAATCAATTCCGCATTGGTATAATCAGCCTCGCCCTTTTGTTCGGTAGCGAGAGCGTTGTCTAATTGATCCTGCAGCTCCGGCACCTCGATGGTGGCCAGAAGTTCGCCGGCTTTCACCGTATCGCCAAAATCCACATTCATTTTGCTGACGTAACCGGAAACCTTGGCATTCAGCATCGCTTCCACATAGGGCCGGAACTCCGCGGGAATCGTCACCTGTTTGAATATATCCTGACGCGCCACTTTGCTTACCGCGGCCGATGGCAACGCGTTTGCATCCGCTCCCGAGGCCCCTGGCGCAGGCGCCCGACGGCATATCGGAATTCCGACCACCAGGATCATCATGGCAATCACTAAAGCTGCCCATCGCTGCTTACTCATCTTAATTCTCATAAACCACTTGTTAGCTTCATCTTTTTGACAATGGCAAGATCACGCGAAAGCAACTGCCCTTGCGCACCGTGCTCTGGACATCCACTTCCGCGCCATGCGCGGTGCAAATTGATTTGACGATGGATAGGCCCAGCCCCGCGCTACCGGCATCAGCGGAGCGCGCCTGGTCCACACGATAAAAACGGTCAAAAACATGGGGTAAAGCGTCCGGCGCTATGCCGATGCCATTGTCGGCCACTTCCAAAAGAGCGTGGCCATCGACGGCATTGACCGACAGCTGGATGGCGCCATTTTCGGGTGTGTATTTGACCGCATTGTCCAGCAGGTTGACGACGACTTGTTTCAACCGCGCACGGTCGCCCTCGATCAAGACCTCGCGATCGGCAGCGCAGGAAATAACGATGTGCTTGTCCTCGGCCAACAAACCCATGTGCTCTGCAGTTGTCCGTGCCAGCTCCGCCAGGTCAAACCGCTTCCATTCCGCTTGCGATTCGCCGGCATCGAGCCGCGATAAAGCGAATAATTGCTCAACAATTTTGCTCAAGCGTCCGACTTCTTCCAGCATGCTCACCACTTGGTCGTGTCCTGCCGCATCCAGTCGCTCGTCTTTGGCGAGGATTTCCAGTTCGCCATGAAGAATTGTCAACGGTGTGCGCAATTCGTGCGAGGCGTCGGCCACGAACCGCTTGGAATTTTGGAAAGCATCGTCCAGTCGCGCGATCATGCGGTTGAGGGAAACGGATAATTTTTCCAGTTCATCGCCGGTGCGAGCCACCGGCATTCGCTCGCTGGTATTATGCTGCGTGATTAATTCCGCGGCGCGGGTGATCTGCTCCACCGGCTGCAAGGCGCGGCGCACCAGCAGCCACCCGCCGCCGGCGATGATGACCACGGCCAGCGGCAAACCCAGCGCGAGTTGCAGGAACAGGCGATTTAGCATCGCCTCAACCGGATCCAGGAGCGCGCCAACTTCGACAAGGTAACGGGTACCGTTTTGCGCGGCAAAGTTGACCACCCCCGTGAGCAGCGTTTTGCCGCCGGGCAAACCTATTTCGCGAGAGTATTCGACACTTGTTTCCGGCATCGTTGCGGCAACCTCCGTGGGATCGAAACTCCCGTCAACCGGCATGCCGGAAACATAAATCACCTTGCCATCAGCACGCGTAACGCGGATGTAACGACCGTTGATCTCCGGCGCATAAAGAGTCTTGATTTGATCGGCCACATAAGCATCGCCGGTTTGCTGGATGTGCGCGAGCAAGGTGTCGGAAATCTGCCGGGCGCGCCGAATCTGATTTTCCCGCACGTCGTTTTCGACAAAATGATGCAGACCGAAATAGAACAAGACTCCTAGCAGCACAAAAATGCCGGTCAACAAACTGGTGTACCAAACGACCAGTCGAAAACTGATGGAACGCGCGTTCACGGCTGCGCCTCGTCATTCAAGCTGTAACCAACGCCGCGAACGGTGCGGAGTAATTTGACTGTGTGCAAATCGTCGACTTTTTCACGCAGGTGTCGGACATAGACGTCCACAATATTGGTGAGCCCCTGAAAACTCTGGTCCCAGACGTGTTCAATGATCATGGTGCGGGAAAACACGCGACCCGGATTGGTCGCCAGGTATTCGAGCAGCGCGTATTCCTTACTGGTGAGTTCGATTTTTTTTCCGGCACGCCGGACGTTTTGCGAGAGGCGGTCGATTTCCAGATCCGCAACCCGCAAAACACTCGACCGGTTCACCGGGCCGCGGCGCAGGAGCGCCTTGACGCGTAACAGCAATTCGGCAAAGGCAAACGGCTTGGTCAGATAATCATCGGCGCCGGCTTCGAAGTTTTTCACCTTGTCCGCCATTGCATCGCGCGCAGTGAGAATGAGGATCGGCACCTGCTGGTTTTTGGCCCGGATTTTTTGAAGAATCTCCGTACCGCTCAAACCCGGCAGCATCAGGTCGAGTATGATCAGATCGTAATCATAGGCGGCGGCAAGGTCCCAGCCACCCTCGCCGTCATGTGCCAGATCAATGGCGAAGCGCTCGGCTTTCAGCCCGCGTTCGATGATGTCCGCCACTTTCTTTTCGTCCTCGACGAGCAATATTCGCATAAGCGTTCCTCTCAACAGTAGACCAGAGGTCGATTAACGGACCTTGAACCTTCGATTAAAATTCATTCAGAATTACCTCTAATCGCAAGGGGCGAAAAAGGCAAATTCGATTGCCGGGCTTAGCAGGGCCGTAACGCCCGGAAGCATACCAAACCGGTGCAATCCCTCCAAAATCCGACCGGAATGGCATTTGGGTTAAGGCTAACTGAAGCCGAAATTAAATTTCATTCAGAAACTATCACCTGCAAACAAGTTGTGCAAATAATCGGATGTATGAAAACTAGATCCAAATTTTGCACAATGGCCATGGGCATCCTCCTGATCGGGTGCGTCACAAGCGAGAGTGGAATCGTCCTCGATACCGTCGGACCATCAACGTCGCAACCCCCCGCAGCACATCCCAGCACGGGCACGCTTACGGTTTACTCTGCGTTCGTTGTGAATGCCGACTTCAACAGCCGCGATCCTTATCGCGAAGAATATTCAAACTATCGAATTTATTCGCAAGACGGAAAACTATTGCGGCGCGTACAAAACGACAACGGTAGCAATTTCGGTAGTCCCGCAGAAGTCAGCTTGGCCCCCGGCAAATATCGGGTCGTCGCCCGAGCTAATGGCTTTGGAACAGTGACCGTTCCAGTGGTGATTTCCCGCGACCGCGTAACAACCGTCCATTTGGAAGGCGGTCCTTCGGTTGACTCAGCTTACGATGACAATCAAAACGACACAGTCCGCCTTCCGGACGGTGACATCGTCGGCTGGCGTACGAAATGAGGAGGGGCAGTGGTTCAAATATACTGGACCAGATCCTTCGTTTCAAAACGCTGCTTGTTTGGCATCGGCATTCAATTGGCTGCGGGAACGGCAAGCCTCGCCGTGAACGTCTTGTGGTCGGCGGCTCCAACTCCGGCCATTGCAAAGATTCGGGATTTTTAGGTTCGAGCGGTCGCCCGACGCACAAACTTTCGGCTCCGCTACCGCAAACTTCTCGAAATCATTCACGTTGGAATTGCCAGGCGGCACCGAGGAAGCGGTTCCCCTGCTCGGCGGCATAAGTTACGCTATTAATTCTTAATGTGCCTTTCATGACCGTTTAATGTTGCGGGTGTCTATCATTATAGACGGAGAAGTGTTGCTGGAATACTCCCGTTACGACGAAACGACTTGTCGGTCAACTTCTGTCGTGCGGATCACTGTTCGAGCCAGCTAGGCACGGTGTCGGGTGTCTCCTGCTACCGCGTCTCCCTAAAATTGAAAGGCATGTGTTATGAAAATTATTTCAATTATTCTGGGTACAGCTTTGGCTTTCCTTATGCTCGGCTGTGCCTCAGCCCCGGTGGCGTTAATGCCTACGGGACCAAATCCAAACGGCACCAGGAGCATGGTCTCCGAAGGAGGGCTACAGGTCTTCTCGTTTCTGGAGCCGGAAAGTGACGATCAGAACCAGGGGAGTTCGGATCCCCTGTGGCACCAACACACCGACTACAACGTCTATTCCCAGAATGGCAAGTTGTTTAAACATGTGGAAAACACTGTGGGTCATTACGCAGAAACTCCCCGCGTGGTAACGCTCCCGGCGGGACATTACTTCGTGAAGGCACGCGCTGTAGGTTATTTGCTGGTCCGAGTGCCGGTGACGATCAAATCCGGGCAAATTACTCGGTTGCATTTGGACGAACGATGGAATCCGCCGGTTGGCATTGTCAAAACCGCATTCGTCAGTCTGCCAGATGGAAAACCCATAGGCTGGCGTAATGACGCAGGCAAATGAACTTGGCCAAAGCAAACGGGTCTCTTTCTTTCATTACGACTGTGAACCGGTTTTGCTCTGTTGAAAACATATCTATCCATTTTGGATTGCCTAACGGCGGAGGGTGTAGGCCAACACTTTGAAAGCGGCTTCCGCCAGCAGTTGGCCGGGCGTGCGAGAGGTCAGCGTCGAAC
>JBEKMT010000052.1:0-26155 GCA_050008355.1 Verrucomicrobiota bacterium | reverse complement strand
ATCGTATTGGTTTGCGCGATTTGATAGATCATCCCTCAGAACGAGGCAACGCCCCCCACTTCCATCACCTAGCTGTTTACATAGTTGGAGTCCGTTCACGAGGAAGTCGCAGTGATAATATTCGTGTTGTCCAGGTTGCGCAGATTGCCGAATTGATCCTGGATTTGAACCACAGGTTGCTGAGGAAAAACGACGCCGGCAGTAACTGCGGCAGACGGTTGCGTCGCGATGGCAAGTTTGGAGGCTGCGCCGGTCACTTCCGCAAGGAATCCCCAACCGGTCGAGTTCGTGGTGACACCTTGAACAGAAGAAGTTCCCAACGAAACCACGTTGCCGCTCGCCAGTGGGGTGCCGGCTGACGGACGGACACCGAGATTGGTCCACGTCAGCGAACAGGTTACTCCGCCGCTGCTGGCCGAAGTGACGGTGAACGTCAGGTTGGTCAGGTTGATGGTCGTCATTGGCACGGAAGTGCCGCTGGCAACACCATTAATATTCTGCAAACTGGTGCCGTTGCCGCCGACGGTCGTAACGATCACCGCTGGCAGCGGTGCGTTGGTGTTAAAAACAAATCCGTCGGGTGCCTTTAATATTATGGTGCCTACACCGACATTGCCATTTTGAAGTTCGGTGTAAACCGGACCGGTCAAGCTGGTAAAGGTATTAGTGGTGGTGTCGGCGGAAATAGCCGAGCCACCCAAGGCTGGCGCAAGCAAGGAACCTGACCCGAAACCGGCCACCTGCCAGCCAACATTCGCCTGGTCCGAAGTATTATTGCGGTCCAGCGTCAATTGGGTATTGCTTGTCAAGGCCAACGTCGCCGAGCCGACGCCCAATACGCTTCCCGTCGAAGGCGACTGCCCGGTGTTTTGCCCGCCAACCGGTTGCACGGAAGAAAAAGCCGCGGCCCGATTGGTGTCCAGGCCGATGAGGGCGGCATTGGCTTCAGCAAAACCGTTGGTGAAATTGACCGTGCCGCTTTGAACCATGGAGCCGTCGTTGAGTTGAACCACCTGCCAGAAAATTTCCGAGATGTTGTCCGGAGCGCCGGAAATGCTGCGGTCAAAGGTTACGGTGGTGGGACCCGTCAATTGCGCCCGCAACATGCGCGCGCCGATGCTGGCGCCGGAACCGGACGTGCGATAACCGGCCAGCAGAAAAGTGCTGTTGGTATTGACCGGCAGCGGGAGGGTGTCAGTCGCTAGAAGATTGGTTCCAGTCATGTTGGTGACTGAATCCGTCTGGACGCTGATGCTGGCGGGATTTTGGAATTCAACCACCTGCCAGTAAATCACCGGAACGGACGACGGGGCAGAACCCACCCGGAATTGGAGATTGGTTGTGGAAGTGATCTGGCCAACGAGCGGATCCTCGTCGGAAAAACCGGTCTCGTTCGGGTCAGGGGTTTTCGACCAAGTGACAAAGGCCTGATTCACGGCGGAAATCGGGGAAAGCGGCACATTAATGGTCGTGTTGGTTTGATTCACCTGTCCGCTCTGCACCCGGACGCCTGACGAATACTCCACGACATACCATTGAATGTTCATGATGGAGGTTTCCGTCGTGGCACGCACGAATTGCACAGAGTTGGAGGATGCCAGCCACCCGCCAATCATGGAGCCGCCGGGCACCGGGCTGTTGTGGCGCGTGTTGAAAATGAGGAAAGCATTCGTAGGATTAACCGGCGCTGCCAGTGCCACCGTATTCGTCCCGTTACCGGTGCTGATCAGCGTTCCGCTTTGCACTTCCTTGACAGTCGCCAGCGCTGCTGGAGTGAATACTAGGTTCAGATTGTTTCCCGATTGGATTAAGGCGAAGGAACCCGCACCTAGCGAATTTTGAAATCCCGAGGCATTGATGTTGAAATCGGAGGCGTTGAATCCGTTGATGCCGCCGCTCGCGGTGGCAATCGTCCAGATGTAAGTGGCCGTATTGCTGAAATTATTCAGCAACCCGCCTGCGTTCAGCGCGGTAAGCGAAACCAGATTGAGGTTAAACTTGCTGGCACTGGTCGCACTGACGTTCAGCGTGCCCGAGATATTTATCAAATCCCAGCCGGAACTCGCGCCGGCAGACCCGATCGGATTGTTTATCTGCCAGGCATAATTTCCGCCGGCGGTCCAAGTTTGCGGGCCGCTGTTCATGGTCCCTGGCCCGTTGGTGCCGGGTGAGTTGGTGCTGCCGTTTGCGACCGTGACAACGCCCACCGTGCCGCTGCCAGATAAAGTTGCTCCCGAAGCCAATGTCACTGCGCTGCTAGCCGAACTGCCGTTTACCTGCAGATTTCCGACGTCAACCGTAGTCGCGCCGCTGTAGGTGTTAGTGCCAGTGAATACCTGCATTCCGGTGCCAACCTTGGTGAAGGCACCTGCGCCGCTAATGGCTCCTGAAAAAACCGTGTTGTTGAAATTTGCCGTGGTCAACGTGCCGCTGCCCAGGTTCACGCTGCCCGCACCAGTCAGTGACGCGACATACTGGCTAAAATTATTCAAGTTGAAACTCGCGCCGTTGCTCACGACTAGCGGCGAGGTTAAGGCGATCAGCGAACTGGCGTTCATTTGCAAAGCGCCCGCGCCCACGATGGTGGGGCCCCAATAGGTGTTGGCACTGCTGAAAAACATCGTACCGGTTCCAGTTTTGGTGAAACCACCTGTTCCACTGATGATGGCGGAATTTGTGGTGTTGGCATTGTTGCCCCCGGCGGTCAATGAACCGTTGCCCAGCGTAACTTTGCCCGCGGCAGTGGAAGCCAGTGATCCAATCGTGGCAGTGAAATTGTTTAAGTCAAACACCGCGCTGGCGACAGTGATCACCACTGGACTCAAGGCCGATATGCCTCCATTGCCGGCCAGTTGTAATGTGCCGGCGCTGATGGTGGTCTTGTTCGTATATGTGTCATTACCGCCCAACGCCAAGAGGCCGGTGCCGCTTTTGGTGAGCGCGCCCGCGCCGCTGATGACGCCGTTAAGGGTGTTGGTTAAACCGGTTCCAATATTAAAAGTGGCCGTTCCAGCATTAATGAAAATGTTTCGGACCGAAGAAAAGGAAGCCTTCGAAATCAGTGTGGCACTATTTGTAAAGGTCAACGAGCCATTGGAGTTGCCCAGCGCGGTGTCAGCGCTGATGGTGATGGTACCGGCGCCGTTTGTCGTGCCGCCAAGATAAGTATTCGTTCCGGTCAATGCCAGAGTCGCCGACCCAATTTTTGTCAGTGCACCCGGTCCACTGATAGTTCCCGAAAGTGTCAGTGTCCCTGCTGGCTTGATGACCCCGCCGCTCGTTCCCAAAAGAATTGCCCGAGCGGAAGTGAGGGTGGCACTGGTTGCAAGCTGGCCACCATTCAAGGTGAGCGTGCCGCTGGCGTTGCCTAATCCGGTGTTGGCGGCTACGCTGATGGCACCCGCATTGATCGAGGTGCCTCCGCTGTAAGTGTTCACACCGCTTAAGGTCAAGACTCCCGTACCGGATTTGACCAGGTTTCCCGTGCCGCCCAAAACGCCCGAAAAAGTTGTGGCTGCGATGTTGTTAATGGTCAGTGTGCCACTACCCAGAGTGACACTGCCTGCGCCGGCAAGCGACAGGATGGATTCGTTGAATCCGTTCAAATCCACGGTGCCGCTGGCATTCACGGTTACGGCGGACGCGGTGCTGCTGCTTCCTGACGCGATGAACTGCAACGTTCCGCCATTAACCGTCGTCGTGCCGGTGTAAGTATTCGTGCCACCCAATTGGAGCAAACCAGTCCCGGTCTCCACCAACCCACCGGTGCCGCTACCCAAAACACCGGTGAGGATGATGGTGCCGTTATTTGTAATCGTGGTGGCGAAGGTGGAGTTGACAATGTTTGACGGCAGGTCAAGGATTCCGGAGTCTGCGTCAATGGTTGAGGCTGCCGCGAGGGTGATGGTTCCGCTCCAAGAATTGCTGCCGCTCAGGCTCCGCAACGCGCCGCTACCGGCAATACCGCTGCCACTGAGGGTCAATGAATCTCCCGCCACGGTGATGCCACCTTGCAGCTGCAACTGCGCACCACTGGAAATCGTCGCACTGGCAATGCCTAGCGCAGAATTGTTTTGGAGGTTGAGAACGCCTGCGCTGACAGAGGTGATGCCGGAATAAGTGTTCGCACCGCTCAAATAATTTGTTCCGGTACCGTTTTTGGTGAGGCCTCCGGCGCCGCTGACAATGCCGGTGATCAATGAATTGAAATTTCCCGCAATGCTCAGAAGGTTCGAGGCTTTGTTTATGTTTCCATTGAAAGTGATCTGGTTGGAGAGGGCGTTCCAAGTCTGGTTGTTTGCGAGCGCGATCGGGTTGTTGATGATCTGGCCGTTCGCGCTGCCGTTAGTGATTCCGCCGCTACCGATAGTCAGCATGCTACCGCCAAGCAAGAACGCGCCCGCACCGTTGCTGATGGTCAGCGAACTAATGCTCCAGGCGGTGTCGACATTGGGGGAGAGATTGTTGGTACCACTTAGGACAATGGCTGCCGTGCCATTGTTCGTCGGCGCGACATCTCCGGCCCAATTGGAGGAGGTACTCCAATTGGCATTCGTCCCGGCCCCGTTCCAAACGAACGTTGCGGCTTCGCAAATGTAAAAAGGGCCTATCAGCAAAAGGATGAAAACCGTGGTCTTCACCCTTTTAATGAAAGCTGTCAAAAGGTTGCTTCAAGATTTCCGGACGGATTTCTAATTTCTGAATTTCTGTTTACCGCTGTCTGATTGCTGCGATTTGAATGCTACGCATTGCCTTATTCAAAATAAACAAGATAAGTTTGTCTTGTAAGTAGACAAGCCGCTATTATTTAAATATTAAATAATCTAATTTTTAAACTTCCGCGCAGCTCAAACAAACAACACACAAGCATTTTATTTAAAATGTTTTAGCAAATATTCAAAGGCTGGTTCAAGAATGCATGCAATGCGTTTATAGATGCATCTCAAACAATTTCAAGAAGAATCTCTTATTTTGTGACCCTTGTGGACCGCCCATTCCACTGGCGTGGAAACGAACTGCATGCATCCAGCAGTAGCGGCTGGTTGCGGCTGGGCCGAGAGCTAACCAAAATATGCTAATTGGCAAAGCCGAAGGCGAACCAATGCTTCGATAAGCGCATCTTCCTAATTTCCAAGATTGAAATGCGCACGCCCAAATAGGTCTGAGTCAATTGGGTTCGAGGATTTTTCTTACCTCTTCCAACAGTTGGTTAGGACTGAATGGTTTGGCGAAAAACATCTGGGCGCCCGCGCGTTCAGCTTCCACTCGCGTCAGCGCATGGCCTTTGCCAGACAGCACAACGACGGGAATGTTTTGGGTGGCCGGATTTTCCTTCAACTGGCGCAAAGTCCTCAGGCCGTCAAGGCCGGGCATCATGACATCGAGCACGATGAGCTGCGGCGGTGCGGCAAAGACGGCGGCAAGCGCCGCGTGGCCGTCGCGGCAACTGGTCACTTCGTAGCCGCCCTTTTTCAAAGTCATCTCTAGCAGACGCAGCATGAATGCTTCATCGTCGGCGATGACAATTTTTTTGGCGAACGGCCCGCTCATTTTTTGTGGCGAATGAAAATAAAAGTCTGATCGTCTGTCAATGGCGCGGTTCGGCGGTAAGCGGCGAGCCGGTCGATCAGATATTGTTTTCCTGTTTCCGCATCGTGCGTTTCCGCGGCGGCTTCCGCAAGCAATTGCCGCAGGTTTTTCTCGCCTAGCATTGCCTCGTTATCATTGCGTGTTTCGGTCAGACCATCCGTGTAAAGGATGGCCGCTGCCCCGGGCGGCAACAGGTTGCCAGTGGGCAAATATGCCGCACCCGGTTCAATCCCGAGGGGAAAGCCGATTTGCCGGCGCTGGCTTTCCTGGGATTCGCCGGACGGCCACAGCAGCAGAGGGCAATGGCCAGCACTTGCGGAAGTTATTTTATTTTCCCGGGGATTCAAATAAGCCACCATGGCGGTGATAAACATATTCACACGTGAAAGGTCAGGGAATAAAATCCGGTTGACCGCAGCGAGCAGTTCACCGGGCTGGCTGAAAAGCTGCGGCATTGAACGAATGGTGCTGCGCAAGACGGCAGCAAAAAGTGCCGCGGGCACGCCCTTCCCCATCACATCGGCGATGACCAGCAAGAAAGCGCCATCGCCCACAGGGATCGTGTCATAAAAATCGCCACCGACCTGGAACGCGCTCTGGCAAACCGCCGCCAAAGTGAAGGGTGCACAAGCGGGTAATTTTTCAGGAAGCAGGGAGAGCTGGATGTCAGCGGCGATTTGCAGCTCCCGCCGAGTTACGCGCAAGGCGGTGCGTTCATCCAACAACCGCGCATTAACGACCTGGATCGCTAAAAAATCGAGAAAGGTGTGTAGCAGATTCACCTGAGCCGCGCTGAACGGTTTCTCGGCCGCCAACCGTCCCAGCGTGAACGTGCCGACCAGTAGATCAGGTCCATAAAACGCATGGCAGATACCATTGCCGACTGGTAGCACAGCGCGGAGCGGGTCCCCGGGCGTGAGCGGCTCCCCTGGGCTGAACCAGACATCCTGGCGATACCTTGCCGCGCGGATTTCCGCCGATCCCGAATTGGAAGCCAGCGGGACATCCGGCAACGGCGGCGGATTGTTTGCGGACAGGACCAGAAGTGTTTCCAGACGTTTGCCGTCGGCGGAAAGGAGTCGCAGCACCGCGCAATCAGCCTCGGCGATCTGCAAGAGATCGCGCGCCATACGGCCGGCAAAATCCTTCAAGTCCAGATGGGCGCCCAGCTCCGAGCTGTAACGAAATAGAGCCACGAGGCTTTCATAACTGGACCCCAATTCGGCCGTCATGTCCGTCAAGACGCCTTCAGCCTCGGCGAGCCGCTGTTCCAGCGCGCTGACGTCCGCCCGCACCAGGGCGCAGGGGGGGCGCGCGCGGCGCAACACCAAAATATTCTCGCCAGCCTGGCGGAAATAAACTGCGTAGCTGGTGAGGGATTTGATTAGATAAAGCCCGCGCCCCTTTTCCGCTTCCGGGGCGGGCAAACCGACCTGATTTGGCCAGTCAAAACCAGGAGTGTGGTCGGTAATTCGGGCCTCCACCTCCCATTCTCCGTAAGAAATTTCGATGCCGACCGGATGTTGACGGGCGGTGGCATCGGCGTATTTGACAGCGTTGTTCGCGGCTTCAATCAACGCGAGCTCCCAGGTACCCCGTTCTGATTCGCTGAAACCTTTCGCGGTCAGCCAGTCACAAACCTGCAATACCGCCGCGCGGACGGCGGAAAATTCGCAGCCGGCTTCCACCCGCAGAGAAGTGCGATGATCGGCACGTGCGGACTGAGTCATTTGAGTCTGAGCCTTCATTTTACAGCGAACCTCAAGTGAGCCTGGTTGAGCTCGTGATTTTCGCGGCTGATTGACTTTGGAGCCAAGCGCGAAGTTGTTCTGTGGAAGCGTTGAGCTGGCTTTCGAGTCCGGCCATCAGGGATTGGACGCGTTGCGCGTCGGCGGCCTCAGCGGCGTGCTCCAAGGAACGAAATGTATCGGCGAGAGGTTGAAAACCAAACATGGCTACCAGCCCTTTGAGCGAGTGAGCAGTGCGGTCCAATTGCTCCCAATGATTCGCGGCATGCAACTGGCGGACTTCCTCGAGGCGCGAGGGCAGTGAATCCAAAAATTCCGCGGCCATGGCCAGGACGGCAGGGCGCTCGAGTTCTTTGCACAACTGTTCTAGACGGGCAGGATGAAACTGCTTTTCCGTTACGGCAGGCGGCACGGCGGCGAGCAATGCAGAGTATAACTGCTGGGTGGTAAAAGGCTTGGCGATGTAATCGTCCATGCCGACGGCCAGGCAACGTTCGCGCTCACCTACCAACGCATTCGCGGTCAGCGCAACAATCCGGGTCCGGCGAATGGCCTTTTTTTCGTTCTCAACCTGGCGGATTCTGGTCGTGGCTTCAAATCCGTCCATTTCCGGCATGTTGCAATCCATGATTATGGCGTCATAGCCATCCGGTATGAATTTTTCGACAGCTTCGCGTCCGTTGAACGCCCAGTCGGCGCTGGCGCCAAAGTTTTCCAGCATCAGATGGCAAAGCTTCCGGTTGAACGGATGGTCCTCGGCCACAAGAATGCGCAAATCCGAAATGGCAGTACGCTTGATACCGTTGGATTGGGCTTCATGATCTTGGGGACTGGCCAAAGTCTCCGCCATCGCCAATTTATCCGGCTCCGGTTTGGGCTCGTCGAATATGCCCGCGAGCGTGGCAAACAATACTTGTTCCCGCACCGGCTTGAGCAATACGTTTGCATGGATGACCGGGCTGGCCTGGGTTTCGTCCCGTGGCGATCCCGCCGGGCTGGCGAGCACAATGCAATGCAAGTGGTCCTGATGTTCTTCAAGCTGATGACGCAAGGCTTCTCCACCGCTCTGCAGCATTTCATCGTCGCACACCAGGACCGGCACCACGGCGGATTGCAAGTCGCGCTGCAAGGCGATTGAGAGGTCCGCCGCGCTCGCGATGGCTTGGCAGTCCAGGCCTCGGCTATGCATTTGTTCCACCAATGATTCGCGGAGGTTGGCATTGGGCACCGAGATGAAAGCCCGGACGAATACTAATCCAGGAAAAACGTAGTCATTTTTGGGTGGTGCGGGCACTTCCAGCGGCAGTTCAAACCAGAACGTCGAGCCAACCCCGGGGACACTGCGGATGCCAATGCGTCCGCCCATCAACTCCACGATTTTCCGGGAAATGGCGAGGCCCAACCCCGTGCCACCGAAACGGCGCGAGGACGAGTTGTCAGCCTGGACGAAAGGCTGAAACAGCTTCCGGGATTGTTCCTCGGTCAATCCGATACCGGTGTCTGTGACTTCAAACCGCAAATGGCACTTTCCTTGCGAATGAAATTGTTGCTGGACACGCACCACAACTTCACCATGCTCGGTGAACTTGATGCCGTTGCCGGCAAGATTCAACAATACCTGGCGCAACCGCACTGAATCGCCCAGCAGCCAGCGAGGAACTTCACTGCGGACGACTGCCGCGAGTGTGATTTTTTTTGCCGCGGCCTGTGGGGCAATATTTTCCAACACAGCATCCACCACTTCGCGGAGGGAGAATTCCTCAGGTGTGATGCTCATCTTGCCAGCCTCGATTTTCGAGAAATCGAGGACGTCATTGATCACGTGGAGCAGGGCGTTGGCGCTTTCGGCGGCAGCATCCGTAAACTCCCGTTGCCGTCGGTCAAGGTTCGTCTGCGCAAGCAGTTCGATCATGCCCAGGACACCGCTCAACGGGGTGCGAATTTCATGGCTCATATTTGCCAGAAATTCGCTTTTGGCGGAACTGGCTCGGTTGGCCTGCTCGGCGGCGGCGCGGGCATCCGCGGCGGCAGCCTGCAACTGCTGGTTCACTTTCTCTAGTGAAGTCTTTGCTTCCTGTGCGGCCACTTCGGCGCGTTTGCGCGGAGTGATGTCCTGGATGACCGCCTGAAATTCATAGCCATTCTCGTCCTCCCGATATAAGCGGCGGATATTATAATGCTGCCATTGTACATGGCCGGCAGCAGCCTGGGTGCAGAGGTCAAAATTGAGCACGGGGTCCTCCTCAGGCAACTTGCGCAGTTTTTCACGCAGTTTTTCAGCTTCGTGCGGTTCCAGGGTCTGGAAAAAATTCAGCGGCTCCGTTTCTACCCAACCGTGAAAGAGACTGTAAGCCGGGTTTGCAAAGGTGATCGTTCCATCGGGTTCAAACCGGCAGATCAAATCCGTCTGGTCAGCGATCACCATGCGGAGCCGTTTTTCCTTTTGCGCCACTTGCGCCAAAACCTTGCGCCGTTCCGCGCCCGCGGCGGATAAAAGCAGGTTCGACCCGGCAACGAGGCTGATATAGCTCCCAACCATCCGTAAACTCCCCGCCTCATCGGGGGTCATGAACGGCCCTCGCTTTTGAAGCAGGGAATAAATGGCCAATCCTGATAACAAGAGCGTGCCAGTCGCGGCGCCTCCAGAACCGAACCGCAATGCCCCCCATACCAAAAAGGGATATGGCAAATACACCATTGGGAATTGTTGGGGCAAGTCGCGAACTAGCCAGGTGTCGAATGAAATCAAGGTTCCTCCCACCAATCCACCCACGCAAAGCACCGCCTCGACCATGCGAAAAAACCCCCAGCGAAACGAAGCAGGCGCGTCCCAAATGATGATGGCCGGCGTCACGACCAGCGCGGCAAGCGCGTTTGGCATCCACCATTCCACGGTGAATTGAAGCAAAGTGTTGGGGGCGGCCAATTGGGAGCAGATTAATCCGGTAGCCGTAGAGACCGCGCAAATAGTGGTGCCGAGTATGCAAGCAATAATCAGGTATCCTACCGCATCGAGCATACGATCCATCCCGTTCCTGAAATTGAGGACACGGTTCAAGAGGAAGGTGCTGGTGAGAGCTCCTAAGGTATTGCCCACTACCGTACCAAGGGTCAAAAAGCCGAAAGGAACCCCGGCGACCAGGGTTGTCAAGACAACACCCAGGATCATGACCGGCCAGTAACGAGAGCCGAGCCACAAGCCTGTCGCCGTGGCGACGCCAAAGGAAGGCCAGACCAGGGCATAACCTTCCTTGCCAAAGCAATGCAGCGCCTGGCGACCCAGCAAACCGCCCAGAAAATACAGTATCGCCAGCACTCCAACGCGGATTGCCGGGGACAGCCGAACCTCTTCTTCGAGTTTCACACGCCAAATTTCTTATCCGATTTTGACCGATGAGCCCAGCGGTAAGTTTTCTCAAACTCCGAATCCGTTAAAATATAAACAAAATTTGCTGGTTCGCACGGAAAGGGATTGCCAAATACCGTGCCAAAAGTGCATCGTAAGGGGCGGAAGTTTTGGTCGGAGGACGATTTTATTACCGAAGAAAATGAACAACCCGGCAACATCTACAAGCTCTTCGTCTTTACCTGCGCATTTGATTGCGCATATCAATGTCAAGCTCGCGCATATTGGCTGCCAGCCGGTGCCGCTGAAAGGCGACGCCGATTTTGCAGAAATTGCCGCCACGATGGCCGGCCAGTCGCGTGAGAAAGATCGCCTGCTTGGCCACTATCTCTGCCCGGTCGATCACCGCATCCAGACTTTTCTCTACGATTATTTGCAAGATGTGCCGGTCACAAAACTGCCGACGCGCACATTCGCGCTGGACCGACCGGGCCTGGCGAGGATTTTGTCGCTGCCGCTGGACCAGGATCAATTCACTTCGAGCATTTTGAGTTCCTATCGGGTCGCAAACGGTGTGCTCCACAATCCGCGCAGCGACCGACGCACGACCCAAGGTATTTTTCACGTCACCGAAGGTGGCCTGCCCATACCTGATGACAAAATGGGGGTACCGAAAATTGCGTTCGCCAAAATGCTTGCACTGGCGCTCAATCCCCCGCGCGACCTGATGCGTCTGCCCTTTACCGCCACGCAACCAAAACCGGCCGAATGTTTTGTCTCCCTGCTGCTTCGCCCGCTGATTTGCCCAGCCGTTCCCGGCTTTACGGCTGAAAAGACGATGGAAGTCCGTTTCTTTGTTCCCGGGAACCTTGTGAGCAATCTGGATTTCGTCGAAAGCATTTTCGGCAATGGCGGCGATCCCCTTTTGCCTGAAAACGATTCCGCTCTCGATGCGGAACATTGGAGTGGCCATACTGGCTGTGTCATCCTGGCACCGCACTTGGTCACCGCGACAAAAAAATCCGTCGGCTTGCCGCATTGGAATGATGCGACTGAACGCCAGCGGCGCGATGGTATGTGCTGGAAAGATGAGCACGAGATTTACAACAAAGGCGGGGCCTTCAAGCTCACCTGCCGCGATGAATCTGGCGTCATCGTGACCATTATTGCCGACAATTATTACGGCTATTGCAAAAAGGAGGTCAAGACGCAGATCAGTTACGCGACTAATTTGTTCGGCAACTCGGAGGAGGAACACGCCGGCGGTGCGCTGGTTTTCCCGGGTTACGATTTGGGTGAGGAATTCAGCGGCGACGCGCACGTCCGCCGACTTGGCCACAGCTTTGAGGAAGTCAAAGTGGTTTACAGCGATTTGATGCATGTCCAGCCGGAGGGATACGGCATCGATAGATCCTTCCCTGATGTGGTTTACGTTCCACACGACGCGCATTTCGACCTGAAAAAGCAGACTGTTTCCTGGACAAACGCGGACGGAGAACGCGCCATCAAATTGCAACCGGATAAAACCTACATCCGACCTTCCGGCTACAAGGTGCGGATGGAAAAGCCGCCGGGGGCGAACCGCGCCTGGCGGCTGGTCGGCACCGCGGCGGAAGGTCTCGTCTGCCACAAACCCTGCACGGTTTCCGGTGGCGGCAAATCGGAAATCTCCAAACCCATCACGGACGCGATTCTTACCGGTCCGGTGTTTGTCGCCGATTTAAAGAATGATTTTGACCGTGTGGCGGAATTGATTCATCGCGATTATTCCGCGCGGCATCTCGACAAGAACCGCAAAGATTTTCGCGAAGTGCTTTCGCCGGAACGCTCCCTTGGCTCGGTCATCAAATTGCTCACGCCAGATACGCGAGAATACTCGCCCGAATACAATGCATGGGTCGAAACGATCCCGCAGTACATCAAGGAGCTCGTCTTCGTGGTCAAACGTTACTACAAGCCGGAGTGGGGAGACGACTGGCGGAGCCATTTCAGCGTGGACATCATCAACGGCATCCCCGGCAATGAGCTGAAGTGTGATACGCGTGTGCTGGTCACGACCCGCCTGCGCGTCGGATTTGACAAAGACGGCGCATGGCGCACGTTCGGCCTGCGCAAGGATTTTCATCCCGCGGTCAAAGTTCAATTGGAAGACGATATAACCGCTTCAACGCTCGTGCCAGCGGCTCGCGTGGAACATTTGTCCGGTATGGACAGTGGCGTCACGCTGAAATTCATCCAGAACTGCGAACAACGTCTGTTCCAGCGGCCTGACGATGCGATCCATCGCGGTTATGACAAGCAGACGGAATCTGATTTTGCCCGCCAGGACAATTTCTTTTCCAATTACGAACCGCTCACGCAGAAGGACGCGAAAGATCTTTTGGAAGACGCGATACGATTCCACGAATTCACGAAACCGTTGCGGACGCTCATCAGCGATTTTGCCACCCAGGGAAAGCCGGATTACCTTGTTTCCTCGGCCCACCCCCGCATCGTGGAGGGCAAGCCAAGCAAAAATCCTCGTTACCTGCAAAAGCGGCCCGACTTGATGAAGCCTGTGGAGACTTACGTAGCGGAAACCGGCGCGCGCCTGCGTCGGCGAATGCCCGCGCATGCCGTGGTGCTGACGCCAGTAGACGCCGTGCTGCCCGGCCGGCGCAACAATCCTCCCGAAAGCGGTATCCGCTCGCTAGCGTGTTACAACCCGATCCATTACATGGAATTGCCGGAGCTGTTCATGGAGTTTATTTGCAGCATGACCGGCAAATCACCTTCCACGACCGGCGCCGGTTCGGAGGGGGCGCTGACCAAAGGACCGTTCAATGCCATGCCACCCATCATGGATTTGAACAACGCGCTGGTGTCCTTCGTCCTCACCGGCCACAACGGTTTTGTAACCGCCGCCGGTTATGTCGGGCCGAAGGTAAGAGTGGATCACGACGTGAGCCTGATTGTGCCGGAAGTGTTTTGCCGGATGCAGCCGAACGAACGCGATCCGAAATTTCTGATCGCCAACCATTTCCTCGACAAGCTCGAAGACCTGGAGCATAACGGCAAAAAAATTCTGGCCAGCCGGCTCGGTTACCGGATTAACGTCCGTTTCGTTCACGCCTATTTCGGCCGCGTCTTCAATCATCCGCATGCCGTGTTCACCACCGAAATGCTCAAACCGGAGTTACAAGACGTGGGTGTTTTCGCGGACGGCATGGACAATATCATCTCAACCCAAAGGCGGGTGGCCCAAATGTATTTCGACGACGGCAGCATTAAGCAAGCCTGTCCACCATTGCGCGCGTTATTGCACATCATGCTGGACGACAAGTGGGAGGGGAAACACCTCGACTCGCCGGAATTCCGGATTCTATTCACGCGGGAAAACCTGCTGGCGAGCGACTGGTATGCGCTGCGACTCAAGGCCAAGCAGAAGGTTGACCAACATCTCTGGAAGCGACATGTCGAGTATCTTAACCACTTTCTGCGTAAACCCAGCCATGAGGATGTCGCGGAGACCCTCAAGATCGGTGAACGGCTGACCCGAGCGCGGAAGACGCTGGAGCAGGTCGAATCTCCAGATTACCTAAAAAGACTGCAAGGTACGCTCGGCGCTGAGCCGGTGGAAAATTATTTATAACCCCGTTGAATTGCCGCCTCAAAGATGATTTTGCAGCCAGAGCAAAATTCTCTTAAGCCATTCAAAATTGAAATAGCCGCGTGTGAAACCGTAGAAGGCCAGCAAAAGTGCAAAAAAAACGGTGGCCCATTCCCAGCAGACAATCTTTTGCCTCCGCTGCCTGATAAAAAACACTACCGCAAAAATATTCGCGCCGGTAGCGGTTCCCAAACCGGCAAACATCAGCATCCTTCCCGTGGAGGCCGAGGAAAATTGAAGATTCCCGAATTGTTCGCGCGTCGCCGCCGGCAAGCCGATGAGCAGGAACACTAAGATCAAACAATTCGCGGTGATGATTAAAACGCGTTGCATGGCACATCAATTGATTTTGCAGGTAACCTCGCATTGGAACATCCGCTTTTTCATCCAGCGAACGGCAAGCAGATCATAGAATGACGCGAAGAGGCGGTTCCAAACACCGTAGTTGCTCCGCCCGGCGAATCGCGGATTGTTGCTGACCTCGATTTCTGTGACCGTGTAGCCTTCAATCTTGAACAAGGTGGGGAAGAAACGGTGCATGCCTTTGAAAAACTTCAGGTTCGCAATGCACTCGCGCTTGAAGGCCCGGTAAGTGCAGCCCGCATCGGATATCTGTTCGCCGGAAAGCCGGTTACGCACCGAGTTGGCAATGCGCGAAGAAACAACGCGAACGAAATGATCGCCTTCGCCACGCATTTTTACGCGAGTACCGCAGACACAGTCAAACTGTTTCAAGGCTTCCAGGAATTTCGGCATATCCCTGGGATCGTTCTGCAAATCCGCGTCCAGGGTGATGAGGTATTTCCCCCGCGCCGCCTTGAGCCCGGCAAAACTTGCGGCGCTCTCGCCACAGTTGTACGCAAATCTTTGCACGCGGATGCGCTGGTCGCCTGCCGCGAGTTCCTTGAGGATTTCCCACGACTTATCCCGGCTGCAATCGTCGGTGATGACGACCTCATAGTTGGTCTGCAACGGTTCAACTGCCGCCCGGATCACCTTGATCAATTCGCGCAGGTTGCCTTCCTCGTTGTAACACGGAACGACCAGGCTGATTTCCGGAGAATTCTTGCTCATGGTAAATTAGGTCAAGCAGCGCCTATTTCTTCCCGTAAAATGCGGCAACCGCGTCGCTGACTTTGTCCGCCACCTCCAAAGACATCTCGCCGTGGATCGGCAGCGACAAAATTTCTTTTACTGTCTGCTCGGTCTTCGGCAGTTTTGGAAGGTAAGGAAACAAACCGGCCACCGCCGGTTGCAAATGGTTCGGCTTCGGATAATGCACGCCGGTCTCGACGTTTTTCTCCTTCAGAAATTTCTGGAGCTCATCGCGCCTTTCGGCACGGATGACATACATGTGAAAAACCGGTGTGGCCCACTCGCGGGTGAGCGGTGTTTGCACTATACCCTTCAGCCGTTCGTGGTAACGCGCAGCAATTTTCCGTCGCTGTGCATTGAAGGCGTCAAGGTGTTTCAACATCACGCGACCAATGGCGGCATTGATTTCATTAAAGCGCACATTGTAACCGGCGAATTCGTGGTCGTATTTGCCCTGGCGTCCATGGTTGCGAAGCATGCGCAGGCGCTCGGCGTAATCCGTCTTGTTCGACGTAACGCAACCGCCATCGCCCAGCACCGTGAGATTTTTGGACGGGTAAAAGCTGAATGCGCCGAAATCGCCCATACTGCCTACCGTCTTGTCTTTATATTTCGCGCCCTGCGCCTGCGCGCAATCTTCGATGACCCAGAGATTACGTTTCCGGGCGATGGCCACCAGTCGATCGTTGTCGATCGGATGGCCGTACAGGTGGACTCCGATAATGCCGACGGTGCGCGGACTGATGAGCGATTCAACATGATCCAGATCCATGACAAAGGTGTCATCGATGTCCGCGAACACCGGGCGCGCACCGAGGTGAATCAATGGTTCTACGCTGGGAAATGCCGTGTGACTCGGTACGATGATTTCGTCGCCCGGACCGATTCCCTGGAGTTGGTGCAGGAGATAGACGATCATCGTCCAGGAACTGCCGAGAACACACTGGGTCGTACCAGTGTGCGCGGCAAGCTCCCTTTCAAACTGGTGCGATTCTTTACCGAGGATATATTGGCCGGAACGGATGGCGCGCAAAGCGGCTTCCTCGACTTCGGAACTCACGAAGCATTTTGATAGCGGAACTGTGGTCATAAAGAGCTAATGGTTTAGCGGCTCATTACGCGAATTGATGCGACTTCTTCATTTCAGCTCAACCGTCTTGCCGGTCTTCACCGATTCGAGCGCGGCGTTCATCACGCGAACAGAATCGTAACCGGACCATGAATCAGAGCGAGGCGTGGCGCGTGTCTTGATGGAACCCAAAAAAGCACGCAATTCTGCCAGCAACGGTTCCTCCGGCGGTGATTCGATCTGCGTTACAACCCCTTCGCTGGCCTTGAATCCCTCTCCGTCAGGAATATGCACGTTCGCGTGAATCTTGATTTTGTATTGAGCGGAGTTGTAATCGCAGACGGCGCTCCGCTTGTCGCCGCAAATGACGACATCGCGGAACTTTCCAGGAATAAAATAATCGTTTTCAATTGTGGCCCAGGTCTTGCCGTAAGGGGTTTCGTATTCGAGCGAGACGAAGGAAGCATCGTCCATACCGCGGTTCATAAAGTCATGATGAATGGCCAAAACGCTTTTCGGCAGTGCACCCAGAATGAAGTTAAACAGATCTGCAAAATGAATTCCGTCAGCAAACATCACGCCGCTGTCGTTGCGCGGCCGCTTGAATCCGCCGAAACGACCGCGGATCATATTTACCTTGCCGAAATAACCATTCTCGATCGCGTCGCGCAGCCATAGGGTTGCCGGGTCGAAGCGCAAAATATGGCCCACTTGAAGGATGCGCTTTTGATTCTTGGCCAGCTCCGCGAGTTGCCTTGATTCACCATTTTCGAGCGCCAGCGGCTTTTCAACAAACACATCCTTGCCGGCCTTGAGCAATTCATTGCACAGTGGAAAATGCGTTTGGGCCGGCGTAACTACCACCACGCCGTCCACCCGGCTAATGAAATCCCGGTAATTCGTAGTGAGCCGCTCGGAAGGAAGGCCGATCCGGCGTGCAGGATCAAGCTGCTGGTCGCCGAGTTCGGCGACATACAACTCAATTGGCAAATTGCAAAGATTGCGCAAATGATTCAGGCCCCATCGGCCCAATCCCAGAAGAAGGACTTTGGTCATAGCGAAAAATTCGCGGCTAAACTACGCACCGATATCATAATTCCGCCGGATTGCGTTTAGCTTAGCAGTTGATACCAGTTATTGCGCCGATGCGGTTCGTAGCCAAGGTCTTGGATCAACCGCTGCATGTCCGCCACTGTCATGCGAAATGTCGTGCCAGCTTGAGATACAACGTTTTCCTCGATCATGATGCTGCCCAGATCATTGGCGCCGTATTTCAACGCGACCTGTCCGATCTCCAGGCCTTGCGTAACCCAGGAGCTTTGGACGTTTGTGAAATTATCCAAATAAATGCGGGATAAAGCTTGCGTCCGCAGATATTCATGCGCGCCAACAGTTGGCGCTTTCAGTTTTGTGTGCTCAGCCTGGAAGGTCCAGCAGATGTACGCCGTGAAATGGCCTTGCAGGTAGCTGAGCGATTTGTCCTGCTGGGCGCGCAGCCGTTCAAGATGTTCGATCCGGTCTTCAATAGTTTCCACGTGGCCGAACATCATGGTCGCGCTCGAGTACAAACCCTGCCGGTGGGCCACGTCCATGACTTCCAGCCAGTCATTACTCATAGCCTTGAGCGGGGAAATTCTTTTCCTGATGCGATCCACCAGAATTTCGCCGCCACCACCTGGAATGGAACCCAATCCAGCGGCCTTGAAATCGGCGATGATAGCTTCCAGTGGTTCGTTGAATACTTCGCGAAAATGGATGAATTCACTCGGGCTAAAGCCGTGAATGTTAAAATCCGGAAACTTAGCTTTGACGTGCGAAAGCAAGTCGAGGTACCATTGTTTTGTCAGCTTGGGATGATGACCGCCCTGCATCAGCATTTGAGAGCCACCCAGGGCGATGGTTTCCTCGATTTTTTTGTCCAGTTCCGGGAGCGAAATAACGTACGAATCGTTGTCCTTCTCCGTTCGATAAAAGGCACAGAACTTGCAATAAACATTGCAGACGTTCGTGTAATTCACATTGCGGTCGACGATATAAGTGACAATTTCGTTGCCTCGACCATTGAAATCATTCGCCTTGGCCCTCTGGCGCCGGCGGTCAGCGAGGGCTCCAAGTTCCTCAAGAGGCAACTGGTAGAGCCGGAGCGCTTCCGCAGCGACTATGCGCTTTCCGTCCCAAACTTTTTGCAGCAACTCGTCCAATGACGCGTCGTAAATCACGTCGGGAGCTTAGCAGGACAGTTATTTTGAAACAACTCCTCAAATCGGCCGCACTGCAGCAATTTGTCCTGCCGTTCACCAAAAACTCACATTGAACGTCACCGTGATAGAGTGTGTTTCCACTCCTCGGAAACCGACGTTAAAATTAGGCGAAGGTGGATAACTGAAATCTGGATTTCCGGTGGCGAAGTATTTATAACCGATACCAAGCGTCATGTTTTGCGCAAGTTGAAAGCGCAATCCCGCATAAGCCTCCCACGCAAACACCACGTCATCCTCCGAACCGGTCACATAATTATAATTCGGTGGTGTATCACTCTGCATCGTTCCCGGGTTGAAAACTGAGTCCGAGCCGCCCGCCCCGCCGCCAATGTATGGCGTCAGGATGGTGTGCGGGATAGGATAGGAGAAAGTGACATTCGCCAGGAATGGCACATTGTAAAACCGTGCGTCAGAAAGGGAATAATTGGGGATGCTGTCGATCGTCGTGCCGTTGACGCCAAATTCAAAACCCGTGGCCACGTATTGATTGAACGCGTAGCCGACTTGCGCATCTGCCATCCCGCCCACGCGATAGTGCACGGAACCGGACGCCGGGCCGCCGAAAGTCTTCAGTTCGCCGCTCTGATAAAAGGAAGGGCCGGCGTCCACCTGCGCATAGGGACCAGCGCCTTCCGGAAATAAATAAATGTATTGAGCCTGCGAAAAGGCAACACCGGTGCCGGCAAACGAAATAATAATTGCCGCTAGAATTTCATTTTTCATAATAAGTTCTTTCAAGTCTGAACTTCACATGTGGCTGTGGATACGTCAAGTGTCCTCAATTAATTGCCGCTTATGATTTTAGCGGCCGCGACGGTAACGAACCCGTGAAAATCCCTTACCTGGCTTATGAAAGCGTCAACCCGGCGGCGTAATGGGGGGGTGGTCGGATGGGGACGGCCATCGTGGCAATCCTCGCGGATAAATGTTTTGAAAATATTCTTGCCTTATTCTAAATTGTTACTATTGTAGTAACAGTAATGGCCGTCAACACGCAATTCGCTATCGCGGTACATCTGATGGCTGGCTTGGCCCATCGGTGCGGCAAAGACGTCAAGTCTGGCGATCTCGCCATGAGCGTGAACACCACTCCCAGCTTTGTGCGGCGTACCCTCGCCAAATTATCGAAGGCCGGCTTGGTGGAAACCGCCACCGGCAAAGCTGGAGCCTGTTGGCTCGCCCGAGATGCTAAGAAGATTACTTTGTTAGATATTTACAAGGCTGTGGATGCGCCCAAGGCTTTCTCCATCCACAATTACGTGGAGCAAAAGCAATGCACGGTGAGCTGCCACATCAAAATGACGCTGGAAAAAGCCCTGGCAAAAACCCAGAACGCCATGGAGTCCAGCCTCGCAGAAATTAGCCTCTCACAGATCCTTTTGGACCTAAGACAAAATTAAATCACTGGTCTTTATTGTTACTTTTAAAAACACAATATATCATCAACAACCAAACGATACTGAAAAATAAACATATGAGTAACAACGTCAAAAAACTCGCAGGAAAAGTAGCGGTCGTCACGGGCGCATCCAAGGGCATCGGCGCAGCCATTGCCAAACAACTCGCCGCGGACGGAGCAGAGGTAGTCGTCAATTACGCCTCCAGTAAAAACGGGGCGGACAAAGTCGTGGCTGAAATTACAGGCGCAGGCGGCAAGGCGGTCGCCGTGCAAGGGGACGTCTCCAAAAAGGCCGACATTGAGCGTTTATTCGTCGAAACGAAAAAGGCCTTCGGGCAACTCGACATATTGGTGAACAATGCAGGCATTTATGAATTCGGACCACTCGAACAGATCACCGAAGAACATTTCCACAAACAATTCAACCTGAATGTGCTTGGGCTGATTCTCACGACACAGGAAGCTTTGAAATATTTCAACCCAGCTGGCGCGAACGTCGTCAACCTCAGTTCGCTAGTCAGTACACTGGCACCAGCGTACGCGTCGGTTTACAGTGCGACCAAAGGCGCGGTAGACACCATCACCAGTTCACTCGCAAAAGAGCTCGGTGCACGCAAAATCCGCGTCAATGCCGTCCGTCCTGGTCTGGTTGAAACGGAAGGCACGGTCACGAGCGGTTTCACCGCGGGTGACTTTTATGATCAATACGTAAAGAATGCGCCTCTCGGCCGCATTGGCCAACCTGGGGACGTTGCGACGGCGGTGAGTTATCTTGCCTCGGATGATGCTTCCTGGGTGACCGGCGAGACCCTGCTCGTATCGGGTGGCCATCAGTAAGTCTGAACTAATCCAACAACTCAAACCAAACTGATTATGAGCGAGAACAGTAATTTCCCCGATCTCACACAACGCCCGCCGCGCAGTCCTCGAGTGCGGCTGGGCGGTTACGTTTTGCTGCCGCGCATCCTTGATAAAGCCCGCGCATCGCTCGCCGGAAAATTAGGCGAGTATCATTACGGTGGCAAAGGAATGGACCGCCATTTCTTCAATTTCGTCGGCCTCGACCACGAAGGTTTGACCAAAGAAGTTGCGAAAGGTAGCGGTGACGGCGGAATCCTCGCTTGGGTTCAGGCTAATGCGAAACATCCACGGCAACCTTGGGAGATCGCCGCGTGGAGCGACTATCATTTACGGCGCACGCCTGACAGCGATACCGAAACGCTCGTGGATTTCGCCGAAGAAGTGAAGAAGTTCAATCCCAATCGCGAGGATATCAACACCTGGTTCGACCTGCTTGATCTAGATGATTATTGCACATTCGGCGGCAAGGCCTGAGCGATTATTTTTGCATTAATCACGCGAAAGAGAGTAATCGTGTCCGAAACAAGGAACGGGGGTCTTTCCGAATTCACTTCGGCATTTGCAAGCCTACCTTGTCCGCCACTTGCGACACGTCTTTGTCGCCGCGGCCGGAAAGATTCACGATGATGAGAGCTTCTTTCGACATTCTTGGCGCGATCTGGATGGCTTCGGCGATGGCATGCGCGCTTTCGAGGGCTGGTATGATTCCCTCCAAGTGGGCGAGTTTCATAAATGCTTCCAACGCTTTGTCGTCGGTCGCGTAAGAATATTCCACGCGCTTCTGGTCGCGTAAAAAGGCGTGTTCCGGCCCCACGGCGGCATAATCAAGGCCTGCGCTGACACTATGCGTGGCCTGGATCTGGCCGGATTCATCCTGCAGTATATAGCTGCGAGTGCCTTGCAGCACCCCGAGCGAGCCGCCTTGAAACCGTGCCGCGTGCTGTTCGGGTTTGATGCCAAGGCCGCCAGCCTCCACGCCGATCATCTTGACGGATTTATCTTCAAGGAACGGATAGAAAAGGCCGATCGCGTTTGAGCCGCCTCCCACGCACGCGATCAGCAGATCGGGCAGGCGCTTTTCCTTTTCCAAAATCTGCGCGCGCGCCTCGTCCCCAATGATGCGCTGAAAATTCCTCACCATTACGGGATAGGGATGCGCGCCGTAGGCGGTGCCCAGGATGTAGTGCGTGCTGCGGATGTTCGTCACCCAGTCGCGCATTGCCTCATTGACAGCTTCTTTCAACGTCTTTTGTCCGGCGTGAACCGGCACGACTTCCGCACCGAGCATTTTCATACGGTAAACATTCAGTTCCTGCCGTTGACAATCGACGGCCCCCATGTAAACGACGCATTTCAGGCCAAACATCGCACTCACAGTGGCCGTGGCAACGCCGTGCTGTCCGGCGCCGGTTTCGGCAATGATCCGTGTCTTGCCCATGCGTTTGGCGAGGAGGATTTGCCCCATCGCGTTGTTGATCTTATGGGCTCCGGTGTGATTAAGGTCTTCACGCTTCAGATAAATTTTCGCGCCGGAGAGTTCGCGCGTGAGCCGTTCGGCAAAATAGAGTGGCGTCGGCCGGCCAACGAATTCGGTGAGATAATAGGACAGTTCCCGCTGAAATTCCGGGTCGCGCTGCGCGCGGAAGTATTCTGCCTCCAACTCTTGCAGAGGATGCATCAACGTTTCCGGCACATAACGCCCGCCATAAGGACCAAAGTGGCCTTTGGTGTCGGGCAAACCTAATTCCACAACGGCACTCATGCTTCCATTTTCTCGCAAAGGCGCGGCAGGCGCAAAGATTTTATTTTTCAGCGCGCGGGGCAGCCTTGTTCCCAAGGTGACAACATCAATCAACGCCGCACCATCAATAGAATCACGAGGTCGATCGCGAAAAAGATGACAATAATGATTTCGAGCCACAACATCCGCTGTTCGTTCATTTCCGAATGGGCGACACTATAGAGCTTGTCCAGTTGGGCGAGGCGCTGTTCCACGCTGGTACGCCATTGATCGAGGTAAAAGCGGTCGCGGGCACCGAGGTACACGCGAGCGAGATGCCAATCACCGAAGAATTTGGTGATGTGCGTTACTTCATCGGCAAGTTTGGCGAGATCCACTCGAAATCGGCGCAGTTGCCGGAGCATCTTGCTCGCGCCGCCGAACAGCACCAACGGCCTGCGTTCCAAATCTTCATACGCCCGATCCAAATATCTGTCGAGGCGGCTGTCCATCACCCGAAATTCCTCCAATTGCAGATTCGCCAATTCCAAAGCATACAAAACGTCGTCCACATACCCGGTCAATTCCACCACGAGGGCGGCGTCCCAGTCGATCACGGCCAGGTCGGTGTTTTCAAAAGAGCGTTGGATGCGCAATACCTCGGTCACCTGCGCGTCACTCAATTTTTCCGACGCAGTTTCCGTAAGCAAAGCGGCCACTTCGCGGCGGTTCTCGCCGAGCCACAGGTTCGCATCCTTCGCGCCGTCGAGGCTGGTCAGGCAGAATACCGTGTACGCTTCCGGTGCGGGAAAAACGCTGGGTCCGCTCATCAGATTCTTGATGCCTTCGCACACTTGCGCACAGAGCCAGGCGGCGACGTCGCCGGGCAGCTCCCCGTTCTCCAGTTTCGGGTTGTGAAATGCCATCAGGCTGGTCAGTGATTCATTTTCGAATGCGGCGCGCATCATCACCGTAACCACACCCACATCGTAAATGCGAATCAACAAACGGACTGGCGAACCCCGCAGTAGCGTCGTTAGCGGAGGCGGTTCGATGGCGAGGGGTTTGTAAAGCGGCATGTCCTTCGGCAGCGTCCGGTCCATCTGGATTTCAAATGGAAACGGCTTTTCCGAAAGAACTTCCTGCACGCGTGACGTATTGATTTCATTCGCCACGTCAAACGCATAAAGATAAATGACTTCGCCTTTCATCCCCCTCCAACCTAACCGACCTGGGCGGTTTGTCGAGGCGGTTGGAAAGCTCGAGCAGCGCTGATTTTGAAATGACAACCTGTTCCGGTGTTCCGGATTTGGCTACTGCACAGATGCCGCCGCCCTCAGAATCACGATGCTCCAGCAATCCAATGCCGGAAAAATGTCAACCAGTCTCGTCTAGTCAAAATTGAGCCACTACGAGGACGTGCATTATTCACCGGTAACAAACAGCCGCTGTCGTCATCGCCGGTTTGAATCACACTTTCAGCGAAGCCACTTCACTTCGGACGGAGGCTGAAACTTTTTCATCCTTTCAAGCATTTTCTCAGCGCTACTCTCGACGAGAACCAGTTCCCGATGTGGGGGACGAATAAAACCTTCCCGCACAGTGTGGTCAAGAAATGCCATGAGCTGGCGGTAGAAACCAGCGGTGTTGAGGAGCCCGAACGGTTTCCGGTGCCAGCCAAGCTGGCTCCATGCGAGCACTTCAAAGAATTCCTCCATAGTGCCGTAGCCACCCGGCAAGGCGATGAATCCTTCGGCCAATTCTGCCATCAGAGCCTTCCTTTCATGCATCGTCTTGACCACGCGCAAGTCCGGAAGTTTTTCGTGCACCACTTCCTTGATGACGAGCTTTTCCGGAATCACCCCAATCACATGGCCTCCATGTTCCAAGGCTGCGTCTGCCACCGCGCCCATCAGGCCGACGCAACCGCCCCCATAGACCAGTTCAATCCTTGCCTGGGCGATCAAGGCCCCGAGCTGCTGCGCCGCCGCCACGTATTCCGGGCGCGTACCTTTGTTAGAGCCGCAATATACGGCGATTCTTTTCATTTCAGATTCGTCGATTTCAGGAGAGCTGCGCGTGCCGGAAACAAGTTACGAGATGGTCGTTGACCATGCCCACGGCCTGCATTTTGGCGTAACAAATCGTCGAACCGACAAACTTGAAACCTCGTTGCAACAAATCTTTGCTCATGACATCGGAAATCCCCGTCCTCGCTGGTACTTCCCTCATATTGCGTCGCCGGTTGACCACCGGGCGGCCGGCCACAAATCGCCAGAGATATTTGTCAAAACTTCCGAATTCCTCCTGCACTTCTAAAAACGACTTCGCATTCTGGATCGTGGCGCGAATTTTCAAACGGTTGCGGATGATGCCCGCATTCGCGAGCAATTCGGCGATCTTTTGGTCGCCGTATGGCACGATTTTTTCCGCCTCAAAATTGTCGAAGGCGGCGCGATAATTTTCGCGCTTGTTCAAAATCGTCTGCCAACTCAGGCCAGCCTGGGCACCCTCGAGAATCAAATACTCGAAGAGTAACCGGTCGTCATGAATCGGCACGCCCCATTCCAAGTCGTGATATCGAATGGACAATTCGTTTGAAGGCCACGGGCAGCGGACAATTTCACTTTTCATTCGACTGATTTGGCGGCAGCGATAAACGCCTGCACTTTCGCGTGGTCTTTTTTCCCGGGTGCGGATTCTACCCCGCTCGAAACATCCACGCCAAACGGCCGGACTCTCCGAACTGCCTCGGCAACATTTTCCGGCGTCAGACCACCGGCGAGAAAAATGGGTTTGCCAAACTTTTCCGCTGCGAGCGCCAGGTCCCAGTTGAATTTTTCGCCCGTCCCTCCCAGTCCACGCCTGGAATACGCGTCGAGTAAATATGCATCGGTCTGAAAATGCTCCAGTTGCTGCACCGATTCCGCGTCACGAATGCGAACGGCTTTGACACTCATCAACCCGAATTGGGTACAAAAGGCGGAGGTTTCATCGCCGTGAAATTGGAGCAGGTTCAGATTGCATTCACTGATAGCGCGCAAAACGAAATCCTCTGCCGGGTTCACAAAAACACCGACCCTGAGAAGGAATGGCGGCAGCGCGCTGGAGATTTCCGCCGCTTGCGCCAGGGTGATGAATCGCGGGCTGTGCTCGCAAAACATGAGCCCGATCATGTCCGCCCCTGCGGCTGCTGCGGCTAGCCCATCTCCGGCACTCGTGATGCCACAAATTTTTACTTTCGCACTCATTATTTATTCTTGTTTGCCACGAGGTGAACGCTTTTCAGCCTGGAAAGGCGTTGCTGGTCTACGACCCGCACCCTGGCTCATGGTTTTATTTTGAAGTCAAGGTAATGAGACTCAAGACAATTGATTTAATTTTGCTTTGAGACTATTCACGTCGTCTCCTACCTTAA
>JBEKMT010000051.1:0-26258 GCA_050008355.1 Verrucomicrobiota bacterium | reverse complement strand
GTCTGCTTTTCCTTTAAAAGGAAACAGGCCGAGTCACCGTCATTTTTCCGGTTGAGTGCCTCCGCCTGTTTTTGAAAATTGGAAAGTTGTGCGCGACTGAAATACTTCTCTTTCCGGGCACCCGTCAGTGGAATATCCCGTTGATAAAGCTCACTGCCCCAGAATTGAAATTCGGTTGAGTCAAACTGGATATCTATTACCGACAACCCGGCATTTTCAGCCAACCGCTTCATCCCATCAATACTAGGTATAAACAGATGTCGGGGCGCGTCCAATTGAACCCAATGAGGACCATATGACCGCCATGCCAAGCAATTCGCCACGGGCGTTCGGATCAGGATAGAGCCGCCGGGTTTTAAAATCCGCCGAAGATCTTTCAGGACACTCGTTGGCTCAGACATATGCTCAAAAGAGTGGTGCATCATTACCAAATCCTGCTCCTCCTTCCATTCGTTCAATTGACACCGATGAATAGAAAAGCCTTGTCGTGTTCTTTGTTCAGCAGAATAAGGATCGAGGCCTGCAATGCCTTTAAACCCGGCCTCGTGAAGCTCGGCGAGAAGTTGTCCATTTCCACAGCCGACGTCTAAAATTCGATCGTCGTAGCCAATCTTCACCATACTTTTCCATTCAGATCGTCTTTGAAGCCCAAAAACTTTTGACAAAAACCATCCGACATTCCCTCCACAACCAAGCGCATTCCTCAGCCTCTGCCCCCTTAGGTATCGCCTCAGCCTCCCAACATATAAGACATCAAACGAATAATAATTCGATGGATAATAATCATTCAGGTTGTCTGGAGGATCGGTGATTTGCAGAGCCTTGCATTTACTGCATTCAGCATAGTGAAAAACATCCCGAGTTCCAAACATCATCTCCCGGGCATTGAAGACTCGATTGCCTTCAAGATTGCCACACGCCAAACAGTTAGTTTGTTTTATTCGTTTTGTCACTCGTTTCAATATTGTTGGCGAAAAGATAGTTTCGGATTCTCGTATTTAGACGCAGCATCTTTTATCGCTCCTAAGAAAATAAATACTGAAGGGGCGGTTTTAAATTCAATTTTCTCCTTTGGCAGCCGAGAAGAGAAACACAGACTCTCGAAGAATTGGCATTTTAATAATAAGGATGACTTTGATTGGTTTTACGTCATCTCCCCTACTTTTGCCGCGCCTTAAGCACCCAGCACATGCGACAGAAGATTCCTTGGTGGCGGCACTGCCGCCGTGCCATCAACCGCGATATTCGCTCCAGAACCATCACTAAAAGTAATAACTCCAATATTGGTCCGCATTACCGTTGGATTGTTGCTGACCGCAACCATTTAGAGCGAACTCGCCTTGCGGTGCAAAATGCCCTCAAACGGGGTCCGAGAGGAGCGGAACAGCAAACCGCCACACTGCCCCTCTTTGTCCTTATGGATTTGGGGCAGGAGATGCCAGGAAATTTTGGGGAGGCAATAGCGCAGATGTCGTCATCTGATACGCGCCCACATCCCAATTGCCGGTGGTGGGACGCCGGATACCATGGATGTCTGTGTTGAGTATAGCCAGGGATGTAAGATTTGTGCCCACGCCTACGGTCGGGCTGGATAATGAGGTCGGCGCATACATGTTTCCGAAGGTATAGCCATTCGCCGCGGCCAGTGAACTCGTCATGGTAAGATTGTCAATATCCACGCGAGTGACCACCGGGGCATACGCGGTGGTGATGGCCGCGGTCATGAATGGATTCAACGGACCGTCGGAAATCCAATTATTATTTTCACAGGCAATTTCAGTGACATAATTCGTTTGTCCGCGATTTACCGCCCCGACACCGCAGGTTACAGTGTTGTTGTAAATATAGGCATAAGTGGCCGAATTGGTGGTGGCAATTCCGCTCTGGTCTATGTCAATTGGCGAACTCACATTCCAAATCACGTTATTGTAAATATAGTATGCGGTGTTGGTGGCACCACCCCCGCCAGGATGTAGCAACATGGTTTGAAAGTCAGTACCTAGATCATGGATTATATTCCCGTAGATGTATGCCCTGCCGCCGCTGCCAAGACCGTGATAAATGGCATTGGCATGATTCTGCGGATCATAGGAATTGGTTCCATTACAGATGATATTGTCAGAAATATTCGTCGCCCAAGCATCGATGAAATCGGTGCAACCGACGAAGACGTTGCTTTGAATGATGGTCGCCGAGCCCGAAACGCTGCAGCCGCTGTTTCCAGTCAAACCTCTCGGAGCATCGCCCGGCCCAACAACACATTGAATAACCAGCAGATTGACTCCCTGGCTGAAAATGCCACCGAAGTCTGAATCCGAATAATTCACATTATTGGTCGGAATGCCCGGTAACCAATCATGGATGTAGCAATTCTGCACCAGCAAATTGGTGGTTTTTTGAAATCCTGACACGCCAGCCACGCCATAAGCATTCCAATTGGCCGAGTTTGGGATGTACTGGTTGCGAATTTCAATATCACTCACGGTCACATTATTGTCCATAACAAAGATGCAGGAACTTGTACCGGCACTTGTGCTCCCTGCGATGGGAAGATCTTGCAAGTCAAAAACCGGACGGCTCCATGAACTCCCGATAAACCAATTGGTATAGGAAGTATAAACATCATTGTTTCCCGCGCTGCCGCCGCCGAGGTTCACTAAAAGTGGAAACACCGAATTTGACCACACCACCCCGCCGCGGAAAACAAATATATCTCCCGGAGCATGGGTGTAAGTTCCGGCGAAGCCAGTCATCCCCGGACACAACTTCCAAGGCGAGCCCGTTGAATTTCCATTGTTCCTGTCGCTGCCGGCCAAATTGTCCACATAATAAGTTGCGGCATGTATCTGACCCGCGGCGGCCAGCAAACCGAATGTGATGAGGCTGACCTGCAATGAATGATAAATGCACGTCCACATGGACCTGAGATTCTTCACCGAGAACGCCTTTAATAAGAGATACATATGTGACTATTCAGCAATGACTAATAAGCAATATATGTGCCACAAGATAAAATCAAAGAGCAACCGTAAATTACCCTGTTAAGCGGCCGCCCCGGACCTCACATTTCTCGTCACCAGATTGAGCCGGAAGCCCTTCCGAAACTGCGGCCAAATAGAATGAGAGGTTATCGTCATGGTGCCTTTTCGGACTTGGCTGACACATTAAAATCTTTCGTCATGATTTGGGACGGCCATTTCGGGACTCAACAACCTCTTAAATCGATTGGGGAGGGCCAACACGTAAATTAGAATGTCAAAGACCGCAGTGATAAGTCAAAATAGATTCAGGTGTTGTCCAAGCCCTCTGCGCATTGATTCAAGATTGTTGTGAAAGTTCCGGTTGAAACGGTTCCGCCGGCCGGGGAGTTTCCACAGATTCAGGCAATTCAGTCGTGATGACGGTTGGGGATTGCAGACCCAAGCAACCCGCTGAAATGCCTGAGATGGCCGCAAGCTGCATAAACCAGGTCACATACATCTGGTCGAAATAGATGATGCCAAACCAATCAATGATGTGAACCAGCAACATGACACCCAATCCCCAGAGCAGGAATTCGGCGCCTTCAGATTGACTGGGGCCGGAACGAACTGCGGCAAGCGCCTTTCCGAGACTGCTGAACGCCCGGGTCAAAAGAACTATGAACAACGCCATGGCTCCCAATCCGGCGGTCAAACCAAACCAAATATACATGTTGGTAATGTCGGCCGTGCCGATGCCCGGCAAGGTGAATGGAAACCATGAATTGGTGTCAAGTAGTGGCATTCCCGCAAGCCACCATTGGCCAAGATGCTCGTAAGCCTTGTCAAACAGATAAGACCGGGTCCAACCATCACCGCCGGTAATTGAACTGGCTCGGGCAAAAATATACCAAACGGGCGACTTCATGATCAGAGCCAATGCGGCAATCAGGCCAACGAGGCCCCACCGGACTTTCCACATTTGCTTGCGGGCACACCATAGCCCCCAACCCAGGAGCCCGGTGGCCGCGCCCGATGCCGCACCGCCGCAATTGGCCGCCAAAACTAATACGAAGCATAGACCGATTCCGACAAAGGCGCGTTTCCGTTCTGTTCTTATGCATGACAGGGCGACATACAGGGGCAAAAAGCAGGCGCCAAACATCCCCAGCGTATCCGGTTGCCGAAAACTGCCGAAACAGCGCGGTCGCCCGTGGCGCATCCAGTTGCTCCCGCCCGTAATTCCACCCAAGACAGAAAAGGGGTTATGGCCAGTTGCACTTTCAATGACGACCAATAGGGCGTAAGGAATGAGCAAGATCACCAGAGTGCGCAAGAATGATAAAAAATCATCCATCCCGCTGACCAGCCCGCGAAATGTAAAATAACAAAGAAACGCATCGACCCCCATCCCAACCTGGTTTCCCACGCCCTCGCTGGAGCGAAGCAAGAAAACCGCAGACGTATATCCGTAGAGCAACAGCAAGGCCCAATCAATCCCATTCAAGTTGCGAAAGGAGAATTCGTGACGAAGCATGACCCGGATGAATCCTGCCAGCTCCAAAAATCTGATCGCGTAGAAATTAAATCCCAGCGCCTCAATTTGCTGTGCCTGAGTAAGATATAATACGCCCGCCATCATTCCAACCAGCGCCGTCCGCCGCGATCCTCCAAGCACCAGGAAAATCAAAACGGTCAAAATAATCAGTCCGAGCAAATTCATTTAACTATCATTATCACCGACACCACTTAAGGCCAAAAGGTTCAAGCCCAGGCTAACGGCGAGAAAATGGCGCCAGCCGTGCCAATTGTTCACGGCGAATGTGAAGGACAACATCCGCCGGCAAACTGGATTTGCGCCGGCTCGCGGAGGCCCATCCAAACCCCAGCAAACGGAAAAGGGAACCAATCACGGGCGGAAAATCCAGGCAGCGGGCGCAGGCTTTGGCCATTTCAAAGAGAGGATGATTGCCCAGCGCATAATCACGGATGCCGAACTGCCAATTGCGGCGGATAAGATTTCCTTCGGCCGAATTCCGGGGCTTCAGGTGGTCAACCACCACATCGGTAAAAGTTGCCGTTCTGAAACCATTCATTCTGGCCCGCACACAAGTGATGGTGTCCCATCCACCCTCCCGGAGGGGCACCAAACCGCCGAGCTTTTTGAAACAACTCCGCCGAAAGAACTGCACGGCCCCTGCCACGTCTTGCAACGATTGTCGATGGCGGAGGCGCCTGCCATTAATAATGTCCACTACCAGACCACCGGCCAGACCAAGCTTCGGATCGACCGCAAAATATTCCATGATTCGCGCGTAGTAATCGGGAGGCAGAGAGACATCGGCATCGAGCAGCCCGAGAAAAGCATAATCCGTAGTTCGCAAAGCATTGATGCCCAATTCGGTTGCAAACACGACCGAGGCAAAATTCCGCGACGGGCGGTCTTTCAATGGCAACAGACGGAGCCAAGGAAAGCCCTGGACGTACCGATTAATTATTGCGTCGGTTTGATCAGTAGATTGGTCACTGACGATGATCCATTCACGGGGAGTGACCGTTTGGGCAAGGACTGATTTGATGGTGATCTCAATCGTCCGTTCCTCATTTCGGACTGGCGTGACCAGCACATAACCTGATTCAGCTGCTTCCGACATAGACCATTTTATCGTAAGGTTACTGCTTCGACGCCCAAGCCTCCATGCCACAGCTCCAACGGAGAATGGAAAACCACTTGCGGACGGGCGCGTCGGTTTCCGAGCCAATACCCCTTTGAAAAAGCCAAATGATGATCGCCAGCGGAAGACGGATCAACGCGGAAATCCCGATCAGCGCCCGAAAAGAAACAGCGGCAACCCGGCCTTGATGCAAGCGCATGAACCGATAAACCGATTCCCGAAGCATCACATTGGAAAATGTGCTCCGCGCCTTCTGACTACTGCCTCCGCCATGATGAACGACCAAGGCAGCGGGTACAAAATAGCTTTTGAATCCAGCTTGATAAATTTTGAAGCAAAGATCGGTGTCCTCGGAATACATGAAATAATGCTCGTCAAACCCACCGACACGGTCAAAAACCTCACGCTTGACCATGAGGCATGCGCCAGACAGGGCCTCAACCGGTCTGGGCTCTTCTGAGTCCTCAAACAATGCCGCCCTGCCCCATAACTTGGACCGGGGAAACCACCGGTAAAGCAAGTCGCAGCCCAGCACTTGGTTAAGGATGGTGGGAAACGATTGCACGCAACTAGTTTGCAATGTCCGGTCAATATTGAGAAGCCGCGCACCAGCGCTGCCTCCTTCAGGCAACCGCCGCAAGGTTTGAACCAACATCGCGAGCGCATCCCCCTCGATAATCGTATCGGGATTCAGAAAGAGCAAAAGCTCGCCTATGGCTTGCCGCGCGGCTTGATTGTTTCCGCCGGAAAACCCGAGATTCCGGTCGCTCTGGATGAACGATACACCAGGGAAGTCCTCCGCCACCATTTGAGCAGATCCATCATAGGAAGCATTGTCTATGACCAGGATTTCCAGTTTCAAACCGCAGGTGCCTGCGAGGACGCTTCTGAGGCATTCTCGCAAATAACCCTTTGAATTCCAATTGATGATAATGATCGAAAGATCCATCTGACCGGAGGGTCGACTCATTGTCATTTAACGGCCAACCGTCCGGATTCGCTCACGACCTCAACAACCTGTTTCACCGGGCCGCTTTCACCGTCTGGCCGGAAATCGGATTTGCCTCCATCCAGCCGGGCGGGTCGGTTTTCAATGAGCGAATCGACCAGTTCCAGATAATCATTTTTGCGGACATTCCAACTGTTTTGCTCTGCATATTCGAGCGCATTGGCCACCATCCGTTGCCGGAGTTTTTCATCCTGCAGGACTTCTATCAGGGCCGCCGCCAGGGCATCAGAATTTCCTGATTCAAAGAATCGAACAACCGAGTTGCTAAAATAAAAAAGATCAATCTTCGTATTGGCCACCACCACCGGCACCCCCAACGACATGAATTCCATGATCTTGGTGCTGTAAGCTTCGTTCCCGAAGGAATCTGCCCGCTTCGGCACCACTCCCACATCCGCCTTCGACATCGCCTCGGCAATTAGTGAGACCGGCAGGGGATCAAAAAAGCGGACCGTTTCCGTCAAACCCAAATCGCGCGTCATCTCAACCAGTTCATCCTTCATGTTCCCCGAACCGTAGATATAAAATCGGGCTTGTGGAATTTTTTTGACGACGACAGCCATCGCGCGGATGGCGATGTCCAGTCCCTGATGCCACTGCAATCCGCCCGGGAACATGATGACGGGAAAATCTTCGCGCGAGCCGGCCTGGTTCCGCCGATAAAAAAGTCGCTGGTTGACATTATTGATGAAAACCGAGCACTTCTCTTCGGAAACCGACCGCGCGACGAATGTTTTGTACCACAGATGATTCGAGATGATGACTCGATTGGCAAATTGCGCCGAAATTCGTTCTACTTTCTTCAAGGCCGCAACTTCCGCCGAGCCCGGTTTCAACTTGAACTTGCTCGCGTAAAATTCCGGGACCAGATCGTGAATATCCAGGATGATTTTTGCGCCGGCCATTTTCGGCAGCCAGGCCGCGAACACCAGGAAGTCCGGAATATTGTGCACGTGGATTAAATCGTAGCGTTTGGAAAATTGCCGGCGCACCAGGTAACCGCAGGCCCGCAGCCAGAATTTCAACAGCGGCAACAGATGCTCGCTTTTATTCTTCTCATTCTTGCCATATCGCTCCTGAATGCGCAGCACGTGCACCTGCCCCATCGTCTCCACGTCCGCCAGCCGGGAGTCAGATTTTACCCCAAGGACATCCACCGTGTCGCCCCGCTCGGCCAGGGCTTCCGCGTAACGAATCACCCGATTATCAGTCTGATAATCCGAATACGAAATCATGCAGATCTTTCGCGGTGTGGCGTGCCGCCTCAGTGGCCGGAACCCTGAAACATACGCCGCCATCTCGCGCGGCAGAGGATGCCAAAAAAGATCCCGGTATTCGACACGCACGTATTCCAAAAACTCGCGGTAATATTCAACCGAGAATTCCTGGTGAGCGCTGCGTACACTGTCAAATGCCAGATAATCCGGATGTACGTTGACCAACGCCATGCCGCCATGTCTCGCGATCCAATCCAGTTTTCGTTTCCAAATGTCCGGGGAGGTTTCCTTCAGCAGCAAAAACAGCGTTGAATCCTGGGGCAGCGTATACGGCATCTCCACATAACCGCGGCCGGCAGTTCCATTTGCCGGTGCGGGAACCCAGAAAGGAAAAATTGTACCCACACCGTCCGGTTGCGGCTCAAACGGATCAGTGTCGAACGTCGAGGCGTCATAACTGGCGTTCAGGTCATGCAGCCATTCCAAATTATGCAGCATGAAACCGGAACGAAATCCCGATGCCCCCCACTCCGTCAGATAATGGTTGATCCGTTTGGCTTTCTCGGAAAATACTGGACGCGATTGGTATAGATTCCCGTCGTGGTGCAAGTCGTGCACCCCCACTTCAAAGCCATTTTGCTTCAGTTCCTCCCGTAATTCAGACGGGACCGCATAATCGCTCTCAGGGATGAAATTGAACGAGGAATGAAAGCCCAGCTCCATTTCGAGCTGCATCAATTGCCGGCACTTGGCCAGACCGCCCGGACCTTCCACATCATGCGTCAATACAAAGGCGAACTTCTTTCCGCCTGGCCACCCCGGCCAGTTGGCGGGCATCTGGGCCGCCGCTTCGTTGATTGGCCATCGGTCCGTGTGAATCCGCCGCTGCGCCCGGGCAACAATCCGGCGCGCCTCCATCCGCAGTTGCAGGGGGAGATACGGTTTGACCCGGTAATAAAATCGGTTGCTGATCATTAAAGCTCAGTCAATGGAAGATCAGTCGATGGTGGATCGGGAGATTTTTATCCCTGAACCTCCGGACCATTAAACCTCGTAAAGGAAATCCTTGTGCAATCGGGCCGGGATATATTGCCGGGTTTTATTGAGCACCGCCGTCACGTTGGCCTTGGATTGCGTCAGTAGCGCGTTCGCCTGCACCACCACTTGCTGGTTCGTTTTTTCGGATTCGATCACCAGCATCACCGTATCCATGAAACCCGCCAGCCGGGCTGTGACACTCGTCGGGCTTACCGGCGGCATGTCAAAAATGATGTAATCGTAATCACTCGCTTTTAACTTTGGAATCAGTGAAGCAAAGCGCTTGGGTAAAGCCCGCGGAAGCCTGTCGCTGATGGCGTTTTCGGTCACAACATAAAGATTTTCCTGCACCATCGCGCTGTTTCTTTTTTCGCTCTCCAGCGCATCATCCAGTTTGCAGTTCGCATGACCCTGAAAAAATTGTTGGGCTGTCCCGTTCTCCTGGGTCATGTCCACCAACAGCACCCGACCGTCGCCGGTTTCCGAGAGCGATGCCGCCAGGCCCGACGCAATTGTACTCACGCCCGCTCCCCGATGCGTACTCGTCACCGCCACCAGTTTGGGTTTGCGGGTCAGGTTTACCGACTCGAAATAAATCACCAACCGGTCGCGCAACGCGTCATAATAAGAATCAAAACGTCGGTTGACCTCTCCGGCCAGCACTTCCAGGGTGCCATCCTTCGCCGCCAAAGCGACACCGTTTTCTGCCACTCCGTTTTTATAGGTCAATTGCCGGCGGGTTTCCGCCACTGACCGCTTCCCCCGCTTGTGATGGCTCAAATCGGGGATGGAGAGAAAAAACGGAATTTTTAATTTAGCCTGAATGTCAATTGGCCGCTTGATGGAATGATCCAGATAAAATTCGATCAGAAAGGCCCAGCCCAGCCCGGCAATCAGCCCGCTGACCAGCAGGCCGTAAAAAATTTTGTAGAATTTTTTGTAATCCTGGTAAGGCGGCGAAGGCGTCTGAATCTCATTAATGTTTGAATTTCGACCAGGCCCCAATGCGGCATTAATGCCATCTGCCTGCAAGGCGTTGGCAAAACCTTTGTAATAATCTTCCTGTAATTGTTTCCGGCGTGTCAGGTCGGAGATCTTCGCTTCCACCGAACTCACACGGTCCGCCTCGGACTGGATCTCGGTTAACTGGTTCTGCAGGGTTTTGATGCGCGCAGACAGGGCCAGATACGTCGTGGTATCTTTGGCCGGAAGGACTGGCGCCGCAGTGGTGGCAGACGGCGTGGTTGAGGCAACCGTTTCCTGCATTTCAAAGTACATTTGAGTCAGCGCCGGATAACTCGCCTCCAATCCTTTCTTGATCCTGGCGGCGGCGGCGATCTCGTTGCGGGCCTCCTTGAGGAGCTTGTTATCATCTGTGAATCCCTCCTGCAGATATCCAGTTTCCCTGCTTCTTGCGAAAGAAAGGCGCGTCAACGCTGCCCTATATTGATCCACTTCGTCCGGAGGTACCGGCAATTGCGAGCCGGAAGTAATTTTTGATGTATCATTGTTGCTCACCACTTGAGTGGTCGATGTTTCCGGCTGAAGCCCGGCTTGGGCGCCCAATACCGCCTGGTTTTCAGCCAAGTCAGCTTCTGCTTCGAATAATTCCTGGCGCAACCGCGCAATCTGATCCGAGAAGAATTTTTCCGAATCCGCCACGTTAATGATACCGACCCCCGCACTGGCTTTCGCGTCCTGGAGTTGTTTATCCAAGTCGGCCATATTCTGGCTCAATGTGGTGGTCTCTTCGGTGAGCGTGTCATCGGTCACGTCCATCGCCCGATGCACCTGATCGTGCTTATCCAGGTAAGCATTGACCAAAGCATTGAGTACCGGCTGAACAATGGTTGGGTCCGGACTGCTGAACGTGAGGCGGATGACACTGCCGTCGGGACTTACGGTCAAATTTTTCTTGATTGCATTTGCCGCGGCAATGGGATCATTGCCTCCGCCCATTTTCGCCAGAATTCTGTCCGGCCCGATGTTCGAGGCGACCAGTGCCGTGAGGTCAGAGCTACTCATAATGAGCATTTCCGAGGTGATGATGCTTTGACCCTGATCAAGCATCGAGGTCACCTGCGAATCATTCGCCGTTGGGTTCATGGAACGCGTGTCCGAAACATAGCGGATCAGCAGCTCCGCATCCGATTGGTACGGCGGCGGCTTCGCGTGATAAAAATATCCCGCCGCCAGCAATCCCAGCAACGTCAAGATGATGATTTTCCATTTGTGACGGAAGATCACAAAATAGATGTCCACCAAACTCAACCCTGAAGCCGGTGCCGGTTGTTCACCATGTCGGGTACTATTCATCAACAATTTATCCTACACCATTTCACCGCTTAATATCAGCAACAATCAGGCCCAATGCTTGTAAAGCATCCGCCCCGCCGCCCGTGATGCAAAAACCGGCATCAACCGGAAAACCGTATTGTGCCAGCCGGAAACGCCGTCCACTTCCGTCACAAACCGGTTTTGTCGTAAATCAAATTTCACATACTCGATCTTTTCCTCCTGCGCGCCGAGGTTCAGCTTGAATCGACGCAAACCCTCGTTGAAGATCGAAGTCCGTCCCAAATGAAGCCGCTTCATGCCCTTGCGCGCCAGCCATTTCATTGCCTCCCACATCACCAGGTTATTGCCCCGCAAATGCTGGTGCGCCGCGTCCGAGGCGCCATATTTGTAAATCGCCCTCCCGCCCAGGAAAAAATAGACCGAAGCCGCTATTTTACGCCCGCGCTGGCCGGCCACCGCGATCATGCCCTTGTTTTCGGACAGAATATGCCGGTGGATGTTCATAAAAAACTCCAAAGGCTGCGGCGGCAAACCGTGCTTTTTCCGGGTCAAACACTGCAGCGCGTGGAAGTTGCGAGTCGCTTCCAGACTCTGCGAAATCTCAACCGTCACACCTTCCTTCTCCGCCTTCCGTACCGCGCGACGCACAGATCCGTCCATGGCATCGAAAAGACCCTTTTCGTCGGGCCCCAATACCAAAGCATGCCCGTAAAAGGATATCGAGGAGGGCACGTCCCCGCCCAAAAAATCCCGCCCGCCTCGCAATTCGATATATTTCCAGCCGCGTGATTTCCCGAATTCCACCGCGTCCTGAAACGCGTTCCGCAGCGCGCTCTGGTCAGTCCCCAGCGGCGCGCATTCATCCGTGAATGGCAGTGCAACTCCCCGGCGCCCCGTGAGCCAGCTGTCCACCTCCATTAGCGGCAGCAACGCTGCCGGCACCCCGGAACTTTCCCCATACAAATAATGCGGAACAAAACCGTAGGTTTCTGCCAGCACCCTCGCCCAGGCCGTCCCGTGAAAAAATGAAAAATCGGGAAGGCTGGTCACCAGCGCGTCCCAATTTGGAGTCTTTAACGGATTAATCCGCCGCGCCGCGCCCGGCGCAAATTGTTCCATGGCCACAAAATAATTATCGGCAATAACTTCTGATTTCTAGACTTTTGATCGGCGCGGCTTGAGTAACCGCGCTGGATTGCCCGCCACTGTGGCCCCCGCCGGCACGTCTTTCGTCACCACGCTGCCCGCGCCAATCATCGAATCTTCACCAATCGTAATTCCGCACAACAACACGGAACCGGAACCAATGGATGCCCCGCGTTTAACCAGGGTAGGGACGCAAACCCAATCCGATTCCGTCTGTAATTGCCCGTTCACCGTCGCGCGCGGAAAACGGTCATTCGTGAAAACCACGTTGTGGCCGATAAACACGTCGTCCTCCAGCGTCACCCCTTCGCAAATGAAAGTATGGCTGGATACTTTGCACCGGTTCCCGATTTTTGAACCCTTCTGGATCTCAACGAAAGTCCCGATCTTCACGTCGTTTCCAATCTCGCAACCATACAGATTGGTGAAGCCAAAAATCCGGACGTTTTTCCCCAACTTGACATCGGGGGCGATTCGTTGAATCGGCTCGTTGGTCAAATTCGCGGATGACGCGTCAATGGCCATTGCCGTTGCCATTGCCGTTCAGGACAATCTTGATTTCCGCGTGCCCGTTGGCCGGCAACCCGGATTTCTTCTTGCTCCTGAAATCGCTTGCCAAAATCGGGGCGCTTTTTGTCCTGGCCACCCGCCGGGAAGCGACGGCGCGGCGAATCAGGCCGGCTTCCGACTTTTTGAATTCCACCGGTGCACCGCCCAACCGCAATGATTCCGACGAAGCTTCCAAAATCCGAACCAACTCCGTGCCACGCTGGCCACAACTTATCGGAGTAGTGCCGTTCTTGATGCTATCCAGAAAGTGCTGACATTCCGTTTTCAGAGGTTCTTCCTGCTTGATGTAGGGCGCATACATGTCCCCATAATGATAGGCGTATTGGAACTCGGCAAACGTGTCATAGTGGGGCGGACGCTCAACGCGCGTGTCGAACACCCGGATTTTTTCCAGCGGCGCCAGATCGTCATAAACGATCATGCGCTTGCTCCCGACAATCGTCATCTCCCGGACCTTGCGCGGGTCCAGCCAGCTGCTCTGGACCGTCGCCGACCGCTGCCGGGAGAAAGTCAGACACATGGTCGTCACATCCTCGATTCCGGGCGTGATGTGCGCGCTACCGCGGCAATTAACCGCTTCCGGAAGTTCGCCCATGATGGAAAGAATGATGGATAAATCGTGCGGCGCCAGATCCCAGGCCACATTGATGTCTTTTTGGAAAAGACCAAGGTTCAGACGGCGTGCCGAAATATAACGAATTTCTCCGATGTCACCTTTTTCCACAATTTCTTTGATTTTCCGGAAGACCGGTGAATATAGAAACGTATGGCCGGTCATCAGGACCAGACCCTGCTTTTTGGCAATCGCCACTAATTCCTCGCAGTGCTCCACTGAACCAGCCAGCGGCTTCTCCACAAACGTATGTTTGCCTGCCAACAAAGCCGCCTTGGCCATGGGAAAATGCGACTTGACGTTGGTCGCGATAACCACCGCGTCAAGGTTGTTGCCGCTCAGCATTTGCTGGTAATCCGTGACGGCCTGAACCTCAGGATAAAGAGATTTGAGATGCTTCAGGCGCCCCGTATCCAGATCGCACATTACCTTCAGCTTGCAATCGGGTAATGCCCGAAAGTTTCGAATCAGATTCGGTCCCCAGTATCCGCAACCAGCAACGCCGACGTTTGTTCTCTTTGCCATAAGTTACATCCTTCGATTTTGATTGATCCTCGCGGCAGCGTCAAAAGAGCTGGTTCGGAATAATCACTGATTAATGACGCGCACCGGCATGGCGGGTTCCGCCCCTGCAGCCTGAAGGATTTTTTTCCTCAGCCGCAAATCCCCGATCTGCACCAGTAAGGCCGGGAGGGTCTTGCAGAGCACTTTCAAATCGAGCCAGAGGCTCTTGCTGCGCGCGTATTCTATATCCAACTGGATCATCCGGGTGAAAGTCGTCCGGTTTTTGCCGTTCACCTGCCAAAGGCCGGTGAGACCGGGAGCCGCATTGAAACGTTCACGCTGCCACGGAAGATATTGTTCCGCCTCATAAGGCAGACACGGACGCGGGCCTACCAGACTCATCTCGCCGTTCAGCACATTAAATAACTGGGGCAATTCATCCAGGCCCGCTGCCCGCAATAACTTGCCGAGAGGGATGATCCGCGCATCACCGCTCGAGTCCAACTTGATCATTGGCGCATCCGAGTCCATCAAATGCTGCAGATAGCCTTGGTGTGAAACGGTTTCCGCACCGCAATACATTGTCCTGAATTTAAGGATCATGAAGCGTTGACCACGGTAACCCACGCGTTCCTGTTGAAACAAAATGGGGCCTGTCGAGGTAATGCGGATGATCAACGCGATGACAACCGTGATTGGCAGAAACAGGGGAAGTGCCAGGACGATGAGACTCACGTCCAGCATCCGTTTCCACCGTGGAAGTCCCGCGTTTTCTTCGGCGTTCATCAATTATCAATTTCGCGTAAAGCTCCGCACTTGTTCGTTTGAACGGGGTTCAAAAACGAACCTCTCAACTCCGTGTACCACGGAGCACCTTTCACAATCTTGCAAACTGCAAGTTCAAGCAGACAAATTACAACTTCAAGCAGACAAATTCCTCCGGTGGTCGGTCGCCGCCAGCACAGGCGCCAGATCTGCCAATGTGTTCTTATTCAACTTCACCGAGCCCTGCTCGACCTCTACCAAAGTCGGGCGTCCCAAGATATCCAGCAAGATTTGAACCCTTTTCTTGGCCGGCAGGCTTCTTAGCACGTAAGCGCTTAATCCTGCGAAAGCTCCGTAAGCCACCGTCACCTCATCCCCAGGTTCCAGACGGCTTTCCACCGTGATGGTTTCATCTGCTTCAAAAAAATGTCGCAGTTCCTCGATGATTACATCCGGAACCGCCGGAATTCTGCCGCCGAAATGGACCAGCCGGTTGACTCCCGAAGTATGTTGAATCTCGTTGAGATGCTCCTCGATCACACAACGGACAAATATATAACAGGGAAACAAAGGTTCAGTTAATCGCACCAAGCCACGCTTGGTCAGCTTCTGCAACCGGAGACGGGGGGAAAACACCTCCAACTCCATGTTCTTACGCAAATTTGCGGCTGCAATGTGCTCATGTTTCGGCTTTGTTCGCGCACTGTACCAGGCCGGAGTTTGAGATTGCATAGGTTTATCAAATCAACTAGCGCCAAAAGCTTAAATACCCACCTTCCGTTTTAGCTAGTTTTACTGGATCGCGGCAGCCCCATACTGCTCCACCAATAAAATCGCGCCGGTTTCCATGTCCTTAACTTATACACTCTGCGGGAAATTGTCCAATACCATTTTATAGTTATTCAGAGCTTGCGGTCCCAAATTGGACTGGAAAGGGAACCAAATAGAATGACAAAACCGAGATATAAGAAGAGGCCAAACGCCGCGAAAAGCCAAAAATTTACCAGAAATTCTGAATGGCAGGATATGAATTTACCATCGCCCAATGTCCCCGCCTAAAGTTGGTACACCTCGCGCCAACTATTGAGACACTCAATAAGGACTTCCTCACCAAGTCGTCGGCCATTTGGGTTGCTTGTCTTCAAGCTTAACGCCTGAGTGGAACCCGCCTTCGTCTTGATAACCAACTGGAATGCTGGATTTTACAGCATTTTTCAATTTAGCAATCAGCCCGTTGAGCGGAAACCCTAATCCCGAATGCGACAGCGTCTTGTGTCCAATGACTGTCTGTTTATACGTCATATATCACGAATAAAGCATCAGATATGCCAACTCAAATTTTTGGAAAAAGCTCTCTGCCCCAATTTATTGCGATTGGCAAGCACGGTAAAAACGCAAGCTCGAGCCGTCAAGGTTGGTATCGACAAACGCAAAAGGTGATGCATTGGTCTCGAGTGAAACCCATTTTATCAAGTCAGATGATGCCTGAACGATGTAGTTGGTATGATTGATCCCCGAAACCACAAAGCGAAATTGTCCACCAGTCCAGATGGCCGCAGTCAAAACAGCTCTTGGCGTGGAAGAATCCGACAGGCTTTTTGATATTCCGTTCGCCGTGTCTGCGGCTGCAATCATGTCCAGCGTCGAACGATAAACTTCCAGGACTCCTGTGGCGCTAAATGCTGTCCCTAAGGCATTTGAAACCTTCACGCTATAATTGCCAGCCTCCGACATGGCAATATTCGTCAGTGTTAACGATGACCCTGTTCCCCAGGGAATATCCACCCCATCGAATTGCCATTGATACTGCAGGGGCGCCTGGCCTGTGGCAGACACGTGCAAGGGATAAGTTCGGCCAGCCACGATCATGATATTTGTGGGTTGTGTTGAGATTTCCGGAAAGCCGGGCCCACCGGGCGCAACGGTAATGATGAAACTCTGGCTGACAATGTTATTACTTGGCTGGCCGTTATCCACGGTGACCATGACCGTTGACGTCCCGGAAACATTCGCCGCCGGCTGAAATGTAAGTGTCCCCGTGTTGTCGGGACTGGTATAATCGATTAACGGAGTGGGTATGATCCCCGGATTGCTGGACTGAGCCGTAATTTGGAGCGTCGAACCGCCCCCGCCACTCAGTAATTGGGGATTCGTCCCGACTCCCGCACTTCCTGAAGCCGAGATGCCAGTTAAACTGATTGTCTGAGGAGCGGCGTTTTCCGTGACGGTCACATCGGAAATCGGATTCAAGGTCGGCATCGAAAGCGTGTTTGTCGTGGAACCGCCCGGCGAAGAAGGAACCGAAAAGATGGCCTCATTGGAAAATGCGCTTTCATTGCCTGAATTATCATACGTCGTAGCGGCAAAATAATAAGTGGTCCCGTAAGCCAGCCCGGAGAGTTTCGTGTTCGTCACCAAACCCACGGCGACCGCATTCGTATAGCTGTGGCTCACGGTGCCGGAGTAAATCTTGTAGCCCGCCACCGCCGGGTCCGTGCTCGGACTCCAAGTCAAAACCACGCTCTGAGCCAGCAGGGTTGCCTGATGAAAGCAGGACAACAGCAACAAGACCGACAGAATTATCCGGGCGCAGGAATTCGGCGTCCGTAAACCATTTAAATCGCGCAACATCGAATCCTGCTATCGCATAAGGCCTGCCAACTCTCTGGTACAAGCAAGGGGAAACGGATCAAATTCCCGGTCAAAAAGTTGGACATCAGCCTCCCCGCGGGATGTCTTGGAGCACTCGGTCTTTAAAGGGGATTTTCATATTCGGTGCGGAGAAATGCCCACCCCAAACAAGCCCGGCAGAATACGGGACAGCTACTGCCAAATCTTTGGCTCGATGATTCAAGACAGCAGATGGACAGAGCTGTCTTATAAAAGAACAGGGTGCCCGGCTGCAAGTATCCGGTGAGATTATTTCGCGAAAAAACTCTTGATAACTTCAACCACGCGCAGGATTTGCGCCTCGGTCAGCTCGGGATAAATCGGCAGACTTAAGCACTCGCGTCCGGCCTTCTCCGCCACCGGGAAATCGCCCGCCTTGTAGCCGAGGTCCGCATAGCATTTTTGCAAATGCAACGGGAGCGGGTAGTGCAGCGCGCAACCAACACCATTCGCTTCGAGATGCGCCTTCAATTCGTCGCGTCGCGGGTGACGCACAACGTAAAGATGCCACACGCTTTCGGCATAAGCTGGTTCATGCGGCAATTTTAACGCCGTCCCGGCAAGCAATTCCTGGTAGCGCTTCGCCACGCGCCGGCGTTCATGCGTCCATTTTTCCAAATGCTTCAGTTTGATGCCCAGCACCGCCCCCTGGATGCCTTCCATCCGATAATTGTACCCGACCTCGTCGTGATAATACCGGACAGTCGATCCATGCTCGCGCAGCGACTTCGCGCGCGCGACATACTCTGGTTTGTTGGTCACCAGGGCGCCGCCCTCGCCAAACGCACCCAGATTCTTTCCGGGATAAAAACTGAACCCGGATAATTCACCAAAGGTGCCGACGGTCTTGCCCTTGTATTTCGCCCCGTGTGACTGGGCGGCATCCTCGACCAATGGCAATTTGTGCCTCCGGCAAATATCCAGAATGGCATCGACATCGAATGGCTGGCCATAAAGATGCACCGGCATTACCGCCTTCGTTCGCGGCGTGATCGCCTTTTCGATCAATCTTGCGTCCAGATTGAATGTCGCGTCCTCAATGTCCACATAGACCGGCTTGGCCCCCACATAAGAAATCGCCCAGCTTGTTGCCACAAAAGTAAATGGCGTTGTAATAACCTCGTCCCCCGGTTTGAGGTTCAGCAGCAGCAAAGCAACGTGCAAGGCAGAGGTTCCGCTGTTGAAACCGATCGCGTGCTCCGCCCCGCAAAATTTGGCAAAATCCTTCTCAAACTGCGCGGTGTCGGGTCCCAGGCAAAAAGAACAGTTGTCAATCGTGCGCGCAATCGCCGCGTCAAACTCCCCGCGCAGCGGTTTGATTTGCGCTTTCAAGTCAAGGTAAGGAATCGGTTCAGCCATAAGTTTTAGTGGGGCAACTTATCGCCCGCCGTCCGGTTTGGGAATCTTAAAAAATTAAAACTCATGGCCCGACCCTCTTCCGGCTGCCGGTGCGACAACGAATCGAGCAAATTCGACAGCCTCTTTTCTCTGAATCCTGGCAGGGCTTATCAGCCCCCGCCTTCCGGCGCCAATTAGCCTCTATTCCCGTCATTCATTTTTCGTGTTGGCGAACTTGGATCGCACCGGCAAACTGGCGACGTGAATTTCCGCGACAAAATCATCGCCCGGGACAAATTGCCGGAATGGCGAAAACAAATCCGTGATGCCGGCAAAAACCTGGTGGTCACCAACGGTTGTTTCGACATTCTGCATCTGGGTCATGTCACCTATCTTGAGGCTGCGCGCAACCGCGGCGACGCATTGCTGATCGGCGTCAACAGCGACGCAGCCGTGCGCGGCCTGAAAGGAGCCGGCCGGCCGGTGAATTCCGAGACCGACCGTCAGTCCATCCTCGCCGCGTTGCAAAGTGTGGACGGCGTTTACATTTTCTCCGACACAACCGCCACAACATTCCTCACCGCCGCCCAACCTGACATTTACGTCAAAGGCGGCGACTACACTTTGGAAACCTTAAACCAGGACGAACGTCGCGCCGTCGAATCCGCCGGCGGAAAAATTATCCTCATACCGTTTGTCCCTGGCAAATCCACGACCTGGCTTCTGGAAAAGATCTCTCGCTTGTGAAGATTCTCCTCATCTCACTCGCGGGCATCGGCGACACCTTGCTGGCGACACCGTTGATCCACGAATTACGAGCCAATTTTCCCGCGGCCACCATCGACCTGTTGACCAAAGAAGCCGGTGCGAGGGATTTATTGGAGAACAATCCGCATCTCAACCGTGTGCTCTATAAGAATTTATGGCGCAGCACGCGGTCGGAAGCGCTGCGGTATTTTTTGTCGCTACGGAAAAACGGTTATGATTTATCCATCAACACCCACCCGCAAAGCCGGATGATTTACCGGATCGCCGCGCGCATCATCGGTGCGAAAACCCGGATCAGTCATGAATACGAATGCTTTGGCTGGCTCGACCGCAGACTAATCGACAAAGTCCTGCCTCAGGATTATTCGCGCCATTCCATTGAGAACAATTTCGACATTTTGCCGATGATTGGTGCGCAAAAGAAATTTGCGGCGCATGAAATTGAAATTTTCCTGACGGCCGAAGAGGAAAAATGGGCGGAAGATTTCGTTGCCGCCAACCAAATGACCGGGCGAAAAATTCTCGGCATCCATGTCGGTTCCGGCGGCACGAAAAACCTGCCGCTAAAACGTTGGCCTTTGAAGAATTACGCCAGCCTCGTGCAAAAATTGAACCAGGAACGGCCGAATATCCATGTGTTGCTCTTCGGCGGCCCGGAAGAAAAGAAGGAACACGCGTTTGTGCTGGCCCTCGCTAATCCAGAACTGACGCGCGAGGTCAAGACCCCCAATTTGCGCCTGACCGCGGCTGTGATGAAGCGATGCACAGCGTTCTTGAGCGTGGACACGGCTCTGATGCATGTCGCGGCGGCCCTGAAAACGCCAAATCAAATCGTCATCGAGGCCCCGACACTAAATATCACCAACTGGCCTTACGCAAATGACTTTACAATCGTAAAAAACCCGGCGGTAAACGGTCGCGGCTTGGATTTTTATCGTTACGATGGCGGTGACATCAAGGGCACCCGCGAGGAACTTATCAAGACAATGGAATCGGTGAAGCTCGAGGAAGTTTATGCCGTTCTCACGAGTTTGATCTGATCCAATCATCACTTTCGCCTTTGTTTCATTGACGGACGTCAATCAAGAACCTAAATTCCAATCTAAGATAAATTCATTCATCATGGAGCCAATTGTCACCCTTGTTGTCGTCAGCTTCAACTGCAAGAAATATCTCGGCCCCTTTTTCAAGTCAGTAAAGGAACAAACAATTTTTGACCGGCTGGAAGTCCTCATGGTGGACAACTCTTCGAAAGATGGCACCGCCGAAGTTTGCGACCAGGAAATGAAATCCTGGACCAACGGACGGTTTGTGCCGACGGGTGGCAATTATGGCTTTGGCGGGGGCTGCAATTACGGCGCCCGGCAGGCACGCGGCAAATATCTTTTCTTCCTGAACCCGGATGTTTGGTTCGATCCTGATTGCCTTGAGGAATTGGTCCGCCATGCGGAAGCATCCGCAGCTAAAGTCTTCTCCGCGCGTGAAGTGAGTTATGAAAATCCCAACAAACCCGCGAAAGGGGTACATGGACAGGGAGCTTCCGGATTCGACATATTTGGCTGCACTACAGAACCTTCCGCAAAAGAGAATCTAGATAACCTTTTCGCCATTGGAACTTTCTATTTTATCCGACGGGATCTATTTCAAAGGGTGGGCGGCTTCGACGAGGAGTTCTTCGTATACGGCGAAGAAATGGACTTGTCCTGGCGTACGCGTATCGCCGGAGAATCCATCGAGTTGGTGCGTGGAGCGTGTGTGCATCACGACGCCGCCACTTCCACGGAGGACGTGGCCAGGACAACCGAGTTCAGGCGCTTCTACGCCAATCGCAACCAACTCATCATTATCCTGAAGAACGCCCATGGCCCCCTGTTGTTATTGGTTCTTACCCATATTCTTCTCATCACGGTTGAGGCGATCGCCGGAGCGGCTTTGGCTCGCAAATTCTCATTTATCAAAATGTCGCTGTTCAAACCGATAGCGGATTGTTGGCGGCTGCGCCGCTATATTCTCTCGCAGCGCCGGTTCATCCGCAGTTATCGTCGGCGGGGCGATTGGTGGATCACCCGCCACTTTTTCCGCTTTGGCTTCGGCCATTGGATTGATATCAAACGCTTTCTCAAACCAAATATTGAGATTGATAAATTGTCCGCACCCATAAAAAAAGAAGTGGCGCCGCCTTCAGCCTGAGCCTATGTCGCAGAAATGGGGACAATCACAATTTGGCGGCCGGCGGAAATTCAGGATGCCGGCCGGTTTTGCCACGCAGCCCATCAATCAAGCCCATGGAAAGCGCACGGATTTTTTGGCCACGATCATTTTCGAGCAACATCTTCGCACATCCATAGCAGAACCAGCCAACGTCGTAAAATGCCCACCGGGGCGAACTGAAGAAAAACCGGCGATGTACCAGCAGGCGGTTCCGCATCATGTAATAATAGCGCCAGGGGGTATGCTCTCGATACGATATCTTGAAGCCCAGTAGATTGCGGGCGTGCGTTGACCCCAGCTGGTGTTCCAAAACAACCGACAAGGCCCTCAAAATCTTGAACCCGTGCCGTTGCAGCCGCAGGCAGAAATCTATGTCCACGTAGTCAATGAACATTGCATCGTCGTAGAAACCGGCGACCTTGAAAACTTCGCTCTTGATGACACTGCCCGAGGTGTTTGCGTCCACCGCATAGCCCCAGGCCGGTTGCCCCGGATGAAATACCTTGGCCACGGCTTCTGACCAGCCGCGCGGAACCAGCATACCCACTTTCTGCGGGTCCGGACACATTTCATAGGCGCGGAACAGGTTCTCAAAATAATCTTCCGTCACCGCGCTGTCCTGATCAAACGTGGCCACCCATCGGGCCCCGCCTTGAAGGGCACGACGAATGCCGATATTTAGTGCCGTGGCAATGCCCAGATTGGAACCGTTGCGGATGAGTTCGACCCCGGCAACCCTTTCAACCGCTTCAACCACCTGTACCGAATCGCCTGCCGCGCCGTTATCCACTACGATGATTCTGGATATTTGGTGCGATAATCGGCGGAGATTCTCCACCACCTTGCCATCCGGACGGTAGGTGACGACGACCGCTGAAACCATCGGCGATTTGTCGGGGGCAATGGACATGCTCAACTGATCAGGTAAAGCAGCAGGTCTCGCATAAATTAAAGCAGGTCATACTCAAGCAGGATTCAGCAAATTTAAGTGCGTCGAATTCATTGTTGGCAGCTTTGGATAAAAAATCAAACTCCCGAAATTCCCGAAATTCCCGCCGGCGGCGCTTCGGGCTGGCAACGACGGCTATTTGTGGCAAATCAGCACCGCTTCCTCACCACAATCCGGTTGCCGGCGCATAAGCAAAGCTTCGCGGTACTGAATCAAACTGCTGCGCAAGGCGCGCAGGATATTAATTTCGTAAACCCCCCGCGCACGAGTTTTGGATTCCTTGGCTTTGCGAATCCCAAAACATCCCCCGATGAGTGAGTCGGCGTTAGCCGCCGAACTTTTTACTTCGACCCTGGTAAATGTGGCCTGCCGGGCGCAACTCTCCAAGGCCGGCAGCGAAAAAATCTGCAAATGTCGCGGCGGCTCCCATCCCCTCCAGCAATCCTGGAATATCGACTGTGCCAGACTCCCGGCATTCGGAGTCACCGCAACCAGACGTCCACCCGGCTTTAAGATTCGTTTTGCTTCAGCCAGAAATGCCACTGGTTTCGGGACATGCTCAATCACATGGTGCATGGTTATGGCGTCAAAGGAATTGTCCGGGAAATGCGCGTCCGCCAGATCACTGTGTAATAATTCAAACCCATGTTGACCATACTTCATCTTTGCCGCGTCGATAGCCTTACTGTCAAAATCAAGTCCGGCAACTGACCAACCTGCCTGATGCATCCGGTATAAAAACTGTCCATCGCCGCATCCCACATCCAAGACTCGTCCTGGAGCTAGATCATCAAGGAATAAACTGGAGAACCTCCGCTTTTCCGAAGTCAAACCTAAAACACTCAATGGTAGTAATTTAACAGAATTGTAAACAGCCAGCAAAATCGATCTAAGCTTTGACTGGAACCCCGCTGCAGCAGCCGTATTATCATGGGTATAATACTCGGTATATAAGTATTGCAGATCGGCTTCAATTGCCGCCGGATCCAACCAGCACAAACCGCACTGCTTGTTGACACAACGCTTTAAGAGCCATTTACCCGGCGCGCCAAAAAGGTAATCTTCCAGTTCTTGGTATAAAACGTCGCCCTGGCTCACACAAAGCAGACAGACAGGACGTTGATAAGTTCGGATTTCCATTGGCGACAGGGCGTTCGAATGTTGCGGTACTGAGCCAAAATTTTTTCCCAATCAGATGGGCATGTCGAGCACTAAATAGCCTTGAGGCAATCTGATTTGAATTACCTTGAGAGGGTCTGCCCGCCTAGTATAGTCTCCAAAATCATTGTTTAATCAATTATGGCCGGCATTAAATTCCGTCGAAATCAAGCATCAAAATCAAACGCCTTCGTCATTTCCGCAGCGGTGTTGATTTTGATTCTGAGTTTGCTTTTTTATAAGAGTTTTGAACCTGGGATGGTGGCTTTCTCCAACGACGCTCCCTTGGGTCAAATGGCCGCGCGACAGGCTTTAATGCCCCAGACTTTGTCCGGGGAATGGGACGACCTTAACTCAGTCGGTATTTTTGCCGGTGCCACCCCGCCTAATATCAGCGCCATCATCAAAATGATTTGGGAATTGCCGCTGGGCAGCCCGGCAGGAACAATTGGCTTTAGCAATTCTTATGTACCGATTGCCCTGTTTATCCTGGGACTGGGAGCTTTGTGTTTTTTCTACCAATTGAGATTTTCCCCTCTGGCTTGTTTCTCAGGAGCGCTGGCAACAATACTCAATTCGACTTTTTTCGGCGGGGCCAGTTGGGGAATCGCCGGCCCGGAGATCGCCATGGGGTTCAATTTCTTGGCGATTGCTCTAGTCATGGTCAATACTGCGGAAACTCCCGCGCTGATCTGCTGGACACGATTCGCGCTGGCAGGCTTATGCGTAGGCGTGAACGTCATGGAAAGCCCGGACATCGGCGCCCTGGCCAGCTTGATCGTCGCGTCATTTGTCTTTTTCAAAGGCCTGGTTGACCAGCAAGGCTCAGTCTTCAAAAAGATTGCCAGCAGCTCCATCCGCGTGGCCGTGGTAGCCGTATTCGCCGGATTCATCGCGTTCCAAGCTGTGGTCGGCGTGGTCACTACCGCCATCACCGGAGTCGCCGGTATGTCTCAAGACGCCGCGAGCAAAGCAGCGCATTGGGACCAAGCTACTCAGTGGAGCCTGCCAAAAGTCGAGACGCTGGGACTTTTTGTGCCTGGTTTGTTTGGTTACAAAATGGATACACCGGCCGATATGCCGCCGGGACTTACAAACGCTTATCAAGGAGGTTTGTATTGGGGCGGCATGGGTCGCGACCCGGCTAACGACCGGTTCCTGGACAGCCACGCTCAAGGCTCTTTACCCGATCCCGAATGGATGCGCCAGACCGGCAACGGCAATTATTGCGGAATCTTCATTGCACTGATTGCAGCCTGGACCATTGCGCAATCTTTCCGGCGTCAAAACTCACCATTTTCCGCTACCCAAAAAAACTTCATATGGTTTTGGACCGCCGTTTTGATTCTATCGCTCCTGTTTGCTTGGGGAAGGTTTGCCACGTTTTATGTGCTTTTGTACAAGCTCCCGTATTTCTCCACTATCCGCAATCCGACCAAATTCATCATCTTTTTTGACTGGGCCTTGATCATCCTGTTTGCTTACGGAATTAACGCGCTTAACCGAAATCATCTGGACTCGGCGACTAAGCCTTCGGCACTTCGAGATTGGTGGAACAACGCCAGTCGGTTCGACCGCTTTTGGCTTTTTGGTTGTGCCGGGTTTTTTGGCGTGAGCCTGCTGGGTTGGGTGTTTTATGCCGGCAATAAGCCAGCCTTGACCAAATACCTTCAAAAAGTGGGATTCGCAGATGAGGAAATGGCCGGACAAATTGCCTCGTTCAGCATTGGTCAGGCTGGCTGGTTCATCATTTTGTTGGGCATTGCACTGATTTTAGTGACGCTGATCATCGCCGGCTTCTTCAACGGATCACGCTTAAAATTCGGCGGCACATTAATCATTTCGTTTTTGCTCTTTGACTTCGTTCGTGCCGACCTGCCCTATATCATCCACTGGGACTACTTTAAAAAATACGAAGTAGGATCGCTCAACCCCATCGAAAGTTCCCTGTTGGAAGAACCTTACCAACATCGTGTCGCCATCCTGCCGTTCGACGCCCAATCCCAATTGCGCGCATACGATAATGCCTTTGGCGGCTTGGGGCTTTACCGCATCGAATGGGCGCAACAGCAATTCCCTTTTTATAACATCCAGTCCCTCGACATTATCCAAATGCCGCGCATGCCTGAAGACTTGGCGGCTTATATGGAAGCACTGTCGCCACAAAACGTGGGGCAAGCCCCTCTCTACACTAGACTTTGGGAACTTACCAACACGCGCTACCTGCTCGGGGCTGCCGGCTTCTTGAACGTCCTGAATAAACAACTCGATCCCGGAAAGGAACGATTCCGTATTGCGGAGCGCTTCGATGTGGTCGCCAAAACAAACGTGACCCAGGCAATTGGATTGGAAGACCTCACTGCAGCCCC
>JBEKMT010000050.1:0-26431 GCA_050008355.1 Verrucomicrobiota bacterium | reverse complement strand
ACAAGCTGCTGCAGCAAATCGGTGAAGGCGGCTGCGGCATCGTTTTCATGGCTGAGCAGGATGAGCCAGTTCATCGCCGGGTTGCCATCAAGATTATCAAGCCGGGCATGGACACCAAAAGTGTGATCGCCCGGTTCGAAGCCGAACGGCAGGCGCTCGCTTTGATGGACCACCCCAATATTGCCAGGGTCTTCGACGCGGGAACAACTGAATCCGGGCGGCCGTATTTTGTGATGCAGCTGATCCAAGGCGTTAAAATCACGGAGTACTGCGATCAGCAGTCGCTGACCACGAGGGAGCGGTTGAAGCTTTTCATTCAGGTTTGCCAGGCGGTGCAACACGCACATCAAAAGGGAATCATTCATAGGGATATCAAGCCTTCCAACATCCTGGTCAGCGAAAACCTGCAAGGCGGAGCCATGCCCATGGTGATTGATTTTGGGATAGCCAAGGCGACCACAAGCTTTCGTTTGACTGACAAGACACTCTTCACTGCTTTCGAGCTGCTCATTGGCACGCCCGCTTACATGAGTCCGGAACAAGCGGCGCTTACCAGCGTTGACGTGGATACCCGCACCGATATTTACAGCCTTGGGGTGTTGCTCTATGAATTATTGACCGGCTTGACGCCTTTCGACACAGGTGAGTTGCTCAAAGTCGGCCTGGACGAAATCCGGCGGGTGATTCTCGAGAAAGAACCTCTGCGTCCCTCCACTCGCCTCAGCAAAATGAGCGGAGCTGATTTGACGACCGCTGCCCTGCGGCGCAAAGCCGAGCCTCCTTCGCTGATCCATGTGGTTCGCGGCGACCTGGACTGGATCGCGATGAAAGCGTTGGAAAAGGATCGCACCCGCCGCTACGAAACGGCATACGGAATGGCCTTGGATGTTCAGCGTTACCTGTCCGATGAGCCCATCGCCGCGCGTCCACCCGGCAGGCTTTACAAATTGAGAAAGATGGTGCAGCGCAACAAGCTGTTATTCGTTGGCTTGACTATCATCGCTCTGCTGCTGGTCTTGAGTTTGATCGTTGTCTCCACCGCTCTTGCCAACGAACGGAACGCGCGTCGGGAGGCGGTGGGTGCGTTCCGACAAGCGCAAACCGACAAGGTAAAAGCACAACAAGTCACGCAATTCTTGGAGGACATGCTGGCAGGAGTGGGGCCATCGGTTGCTCATGGCCGAGACACCGGAATGATGCAGGAAATTCTGGATCGAACTGCCAGCCGTATCGGCGTCGAGCTGACGAATCAACCTGCGGTCCAGGCCGAGCTCTGTAGCCTGATCGGCCAGATTTCCTTCCTCATCGGCAATTATGGCCAATCCGAACAAGTGCAACGTGAAGCCTTGGCTCTCAACGAAAAATTGTTCGGTCCCGAAAGCAAGGAGGCGGCTTTGTCACTTAGCGACTTGGGGTTGGCGCTTTTCAGGGAAGGCAAGTTGCCGGAAGCGGAAAGTGCGCAAGTGGAAGCGCTGGCCATCCGGCGACAGTTATTCGGCAATAATAGTGCGGCGGCTGGCGCCACACTCAACGACCTGTCTTCAATTTACCGGCATCAACGGAAACTTTCCCAGGCGGAAGCACTCGCCCGGGAATCGATCCGGATCAGACAAAAATTGTATGGCGACGAAAGCTTGAAGGTTGCGGAATCGATGCATAACCTGAGTCTGGTACTCAGCGACGAAGGCAAAGGATCGGAAGCCGAAGCTACGGCGTGGACGATGCTGGCCATGCGGAGAAAATTACTTGGTCCAGATGATGTACAGGATGCCTACGCGCTCAATGATGTTGCCTGGGTGGCAGGTGAGAATGGAAAATCCAATGAGGCAGAAGCGTTGCTACAGGAGTCTTTGTCGATCCTGCGGAAGCGGTTGGGCGACACAAACCCGGACGTCGCAAAAACCCTTTCTTCCCTCGGCGACCGAGTGAGACAACGTGGTAACCTGACCGAATCAGAGTCCATCTTGCGAGAGGCCCTCGCGATGCAAAGCAAATTAGTCGGGGAAAATGCGCCGGATTACTTGTTTACGTTGGATAGCTTGGGTTCCACGCTGGATGCCGAGGCAAAATGGACGGAGGATGAACAAGTGCATCGCCAGGCATTTGTCGCCTGGCGCAAGCTCAATGGGGCCGGGGACCCACGAACCGTTGGTGATTTGTGGGGTCTGATCCACGCCCTCATGGCTCAACAAAAGTATGGCGACACGGAACAGGCCCTCAATGACGCACTCACTCCGGAATTTTCGGAGCAACCGGCGAGCGCCGAACTGTTATCGCTCCGGAGCGAACTAGAGGCGCGCCGTGGTCAGTGGGAGGAAGCGGCCGCCGATGACGCTCTTGCCTTCGAACATCAACCTTCCAAGCATGAGCTCTTTTCCATTCTGGCAGCGCTTTATGCGAAAAACAACAACCGCACCGCATACGGGCAACTTTGTAATCGACTGCTCTTAGCGTTCGCAAAAACAACCGACTTCCACACCGCCGATCAAGTCGCGAAAAGTTGCCTATTCCTGCCCTTGCCAAGCGTGGACTTAAGAGTGGTTGACCATCTGGTGGACATTCCTTTGACCAATGGAATTAGCGACTCCGGTGCCATGCCGTATTTCCAGGTGGATAAGGCGCTCTGTGAATACAGATTGGGTCATTATGCCACGGCCGCGGAATGGGCGCAAAAACCGCTGCAAATTCCCGGAAGTTCTGTGCACGCCCAAGCTTATGCCGTGCTCGCCATGGCCGATTGGCAGCTCGGGAAAAGGGAGGCAGCTCGAACTATGCTGGTCGATGGCGAGAGTTTGACACCGGTCAGCATGCCCTTGAAAATAGCTGAAGATCCTTCGAACGAATGGCAAGACTGGCTTTTAGCCCGGATTCAACTGGATGAAGCCGACACTATGATTCAAGCCGGATCAAGAACAACCGGTTCAGCGGGCAAAAGCTTGCCGAAATAGCACCCCAAAATGACAAAAAAAAGTTGGAGACAGCAAAATATGGTTATACGATAGCAAGCGACTTAAACGAGATCCTCGAAAATATGAGCGAAGCAACCGTACTGCTCAATGCTCTGGATGACGGCGGCCCCCAAGCCGCCGAAAAGCTGCTTGAACTCCTGTACGACGAACTTCGAAGGCTTGCCAACTCCAAGATGGCCAATGAAGCAGCTGGGCATACCCTTCAACCGACGGCCTTGGTGCACGAGGCGTGGTTGCGTTTGGTGGGTAACAAAAATCAAAAGTTTGCAAACCGGGCTCATTTTTTTTCCGCCGCAGCCGAAGCGATGCGTCGCATCTTGATCGACGGTGCACGCCACAAGCTTACATTGCGTCAAGGAGGAGAATTTAAACGAATTGAACTGGACGAACAGGTTTTGGCCGTTCCTTATGCTGACGAGCAACTATTGGCCGTGCATGAAGTCCTGGATAATCTCGCCAGGGATTATCCGGTGCAAGCCGAGGTGGTTAAACTGCGATATTTCGTTGGCATGACGAACGAGGAAACCGCACAGGCCCTGGGAGTTTCAGTTGCCACCGTGAAAATTTACTGGACGTTTGCCCGCACTTGGATTTTCAACGAGATCAAGCAATCCTGATTCATCACCGGTTGCCAGGGCTCCAAATTAGTGATTTTGAAAACTTAACGTGGTTTCAACGGATCTTACCTCTACGCTTCCCTGTTTCATTTGATCCAACTATACTTTTTCGAAACCAGCCCGGGTCCGGCACGCCATCACCAGAGATTTGATCGCAATAGCCGGATCGAACCAGCTGTTTTTTTCAGTTTGTCTTTTTAATTTGCCAAACCAGCCACGATTTGAACAAATGGCGCGCACAAATTCTCAATTCATTATGAAAACACTCCGATGCTGTTTGCTGCCGCTGATGCTCATGGCCTCGCTTTCAGGAAGCTTCGTTTCCGCCGTTGAAAGCGATTTGGGCACGACTAATTACATGAACGAAACACCGGCGCAGCGAGACGCCCGCCTGAAGTGGTGGAATGAAGCACGCTTCGGAATGTTTATTCACTGGGGCATTTATTCCGTTCCCGCGGGCGAGTGGGACGGTCAGACGAATTATGCGGAATGGTTTCTTGAGGAAACCCATATGCCGGTGAGCCAATATGAAAAATTCGCGGACCAATTCAACCCGACCAACTTTGATGCCCTGGCCTGGGTGAAAGCGGCTAAATATGCCGGGGTCAAATACATTGTCATCACCAGCAAACACCACGACGGGTTTGGCATGTACCGTTCCGACTTGACGGATTGGTGCATTAAGCGCACGCCATTCCAGCGCGATCCGCTGGCGGAACTGGCCGCCGCTTGCAAAGCCGAGGGGATCAGGTTCTGCCTTTATTACACGATCATGGACTGGCACAGCCCCGATTGGGGCATCCGCCGTCCGTGGAATGATGTCGCAGCAAAACATGGACCGCCGGACATGGACCGTTTTGAAAACTACATGAAAGGGCAGCTCCATGAATTGTTGACGCGTTACGGACCGATAGGGCTACTCTGGTTCGACGGCAATTGGGAATCTCCGTGGACCGCCCAGCGTGGCGCGGATATTTACAACTATGTCCGCAGCCTGCAACCGGCGATCATTGTTAACAACCGTGTCGGCAAACCGCAAAGCACGCCTGGCGGCGGTTTTGCGCAGACGGGTTCAGTCGGTGACTATGGAACTCCCGAACAAACGATTCCGCCAACCGGCTTTGGTCCCGGGGTGTATTGGGAATCGTGCATGACGATCAACGATCATTGGGGTTACAACAAGGACGACCAAAATTTCAAATCCGCTGAAACCCTCGTGCATAACCTGATCGATTGCGCCAGCAAAGGCGGCAATTATCTTCTGAACATCGGTCCGACGAGTCTGGGGGTCATTCCCGGACCGGAACTCGAGCGGTTGCACCAAATCGGCGACTGGATGCATGTGAATGACGTCGGGGTTTACCACACGAGCGCGAGCCCGTTCCGGAAGTTAACGTGGGGACGTTGCACTGCCAAAATCGGCCGCAAGAATACGACACTCTATCTGCACGTCTGGGACTGGCCAACGGACGGCAAGCTAGTTGTTCCCGGGCTCAAAAATCCAGTGAAGTCCGCCACTTTGCTGGCCACGGGCGATAAATTGGCCACCTCCACTATAGGGGACAGCCTAGTTATTCAAGTTCCGGCGCGCGCGCCCGATTCCATTTCCTCGACCATCGTCTTGAAAATCAAAGGCAAACCGGAGGTCGAAGCGACGATGATTAGACAGGCTGCCGATGGCTCCATTGCACTTCCCGCTGCAGACGCGGATTTATTCGGCGGGGTGCAGTATGAATCCGGCAATGGCAAGGACGATATCGGCTACTGGACGGATCCGGGCGATTTTGTCAGTTGGACTTTTAGAGTCCAACAAGCCGGCAAATATCAAGTAACCGCGGCAACCGCGTCCTTGGGTCAAAGCAATTATCAGATTTCCATGGATGACCAGAAAATTTCCGGCACGGCACCCAACACCGGCGATTATACCAATTTTCAAAACACCCGGCTCGCCGGCGTGCTTGATGTTTCCTCACCGCGGAAGGTGACCCTGGCAGTGAAGCCGGTGTCAGGGAATTGGTCGCCCACCAATCTCAAGTCCGTTACGCTTACGCCGGTCGCAAATTGAGGCGCCGGTGCTGCCTGGCCTCAATCGTGACTTCAGCCGTGTCTGCCAATGCCGGATACAAAATCGTAGAGTTGAAAAACGGCGCGCGGAGCGTTCACTCGCTCGCCGACGCCGAGACCTTCCATCCCGGCATTGGGCCGGTGGCTGAAGCGGAGGCGCTTTATGTGCGGCAATTGCAATTGCCCGAGCGGGTTTGCGCGGCAGCCGGGGAATTTGTTGTTTGGGACGTCGGCCTCGGTGCGGCCGCTAATTCATTGACGGCCATCAAGTTGATCGGAGAAAAGCTGGACTCGCCAAAATCCATTCGGCTCGTTAGTTTTGACCAGAGCACCGAGGCCCTCCAATTTGCAATCAACCATGCAGCTGAACTCGATTACTTATCTGGTTTTGAGGGGCAGGTCGCCGGATTGCTTCGCGAACACTTAATGGAATTTCAGAGCGGAAAACTCCAGGTGCGATGGGAATTTTGCCCCGGCGATTTCCCGTCATTGTTGAAATCTCGGAAGGAAGGGCAGGATCCGGCTGATTCAGAACCAAACGCATTGGCTGCGCCACAGGCAATTCTGTTTGACCCGCATTCGCCCCAAAAAAATCCGGCGATGTGGACGGTCCCGCTTTTCGTCAGTTTATATAAGGCGCTCGACCCGCAACGGCCCTGTGCCCTCGCCAATTTCACGCGCAGCACACTGGCGCGCACAGCCATGTTACTCGGCGGCTTTTTCGTCGGCGCGGGGCATGCCACGGGATTTAAGGAGGAAACGACGGTGGCCGCGAATGCGCTGGATTTGATCGAGGAACCGTTGAACCAGCGCTGGCTGGAGCGTGCCCTGCGTTCGGACAGCGCCGAGCCATTGCGCGCAGGGGTTTATACCCGCGCCCGGCTATCACCCGATACAATTGCAAAATTACGAAAGCATCCACAGTTTCAACTTTGAAAATTGGCGCGCTGTTTTACAATGTGTGGATGAACGTTTTTGTCACCGGGGGCGCCGGATACATCGGCTCGGTTTGCACGGAAGAACTGCTGAACGCGGGACATCAGGTCACAGTTTACGATAATCTCTCCGAAGGCCATCGCTCGGCTGTGGATCCCCGCGCGAAATTCATACTTGCGAATCCGGAAGCCGAAGGCGACATCCTTGGCGCCGTCAAATCGGTGAAACCTGATGCCATACTGCACTTCGCCGCCTTTGCGCTGGTCGGCGAGTCCATGACGAACCCCAAAAAATATTTTCACAACAATTTCGTCAATGCCCTCAAGTTGGCAGATGCCGCCGTCGAATGCGGTGTGAAAAAATTCGTCTTCAGCTCGACTTGTGCAACCTATGGGCCGCCGGACCGCGTGCCCATGACGGAAGATTTGCCACAACGCCCGATCAATCCCTACGGCGAATCCAAGCTGATGTTTGAGAAAGCGCTCATTTGGTATCAGGAGATTTACAAACTTGAGTTTATTGCGTTTCGCTATTTCAACGCGGCCGGAGCGAGCGAGCGGTTCGGCGAGCATCACCGCATCGAAACGCATTTGATCCCGAACGTGCTGGCGGTTGCGCTTGGCAAGAAGACTCACGTGGATATTTTCGGCACGGATTACCCGACACCTGACGGCACGTGCATTCGCGATTACATCCACATCAAGGACCTGGCACAGGCGCACATTCTCGGCCTGGCGCCGGGCAAGACTGGCTTTTTTAACCTCGGCAATGGTGATGGCTATTCGGTCAAAGAAGTCATCGAGATGTGCGAAAAGATTACCGGCAAAAAAATTCCTGCAACCGAGAAACCGCGCCGCCCGGGCGACCCCCCCAAGCTCGTGGCGGCGGCAAACCGGGCGTTCACGGAACTTGGCTGGCGTCCGCAATACCCTAAATTGGAAGATATAGTTAAGACAGCCTGGGCCTGGCACATCAATAATCCAAATGGCTATCCCGATTAAAATGATTTAACTTGGCGGAAGAATGCTGGTTCTTGAAAAATCTCAGGAATTTCACCCGGTCGAATCGGTTCCATCGTTTAAAACAAAACGGTACAGGTCTCCGAATGTTTGCGCGGCCGCTGACCCGCCAGTGAAAAACCCGTGTCATAAAGCCAGCATTCCCTCCATGAGATCAAGCGATTTTTCATGGTTTCCCTTGGAGTAAGACTTTCCGGAAGCAGGGAGGGAATGGGATTCAGTCTAGACAGTCAACCAGCGAGGGTCACCCTTGGGTGTAATGTGGAATGGAAGTTCGCGAGGAGCGGGCCACTGGGGCCACGATTTCAACCCAAAATTGGCTTGCCAAACCGACCACGGCTCAGGCATTTTCTGACATGGCAGCGACACGCAAGTCCACTTTAGACGATTCTTTCTATCAGCCGGCGGATAAATTTTTCCCGGAAAACACTACCGTCGGTTTGACGTATGATGACATTACGCTGGCAACGTTGTACTCCGATATTCTCCCGCGCAGTACCCAGCTCGACACACGGCTGGCCGACGCTTTGCACTTGAATATTCCGGTCATTTCCTCGGACATGGACACAGTGACGGAATCCCGCATGGCGATTGCGATGGCGCTCAACGGTGGATTGGGGCTCATTCATTACAACATGCCGGAACGGGAACAATTGTCCGAAGTCAGCCGCGTAAAAAATCATGTTCATGGCCTGATTCAGGACCCGGTCAAGGTCGCTCCTGACCAATTCATCGGCGATGTCTTGAAGATGATCGAGGAAAGAAAATTTGCATTCGGCACTTTTCCGGTGGTGGAGCAATCAGGAAAACTGGTCGGGCTGTTGTCCGGTCATGTAGTGAAACCGCGCTACGCCAAACGCAAAGTAGCCGATGCTCTCACGCCGCGTTCGCAGGTCCATACGATTCAGCATAAGGAGCTCGGCAAGGATCCCATCGAGCGCGCGGACAAGTTTTTTACGGAACATCTCGGCATTCACAAGCTGCTGGTGGTGGATGACAAGGACAAGTTGCGCGGGCTCATCACTCTGAGCGACGTGGAGCGGCTCACGCAGGAGCGCAGCGCGCAATTCAAGGCGGCGCGTGATTCGCATTTCCGCCTCGTTTGCGGCGCAGCTGTCTCCGCCACGCGCAATGCGTTCGGTGAACTGGACCGCGAACGGATTTTGAACCATGTCGACGCCCTCGTGGCACGTGGCCTTGACGCCGTCGCGGTTTCCACGGCGCACGGCCACAGTAAGGGCGTGGGCGATATGGTGAAAGTATTACGCGACGCGTTTCCAAAGCTGCCGATCATCGCCGGCAACGTCACAAGCGCGGCGGGTGTGGAGTTTTTGGCGGATGCCGGCGCGAACGCGATCAAAGTGGGGCAGGGACCAGGCTCGATTTGCACCACGCGGATTGTGGCCGGGGTCGGCATCCCGCAGATGACGGCGTTGTATGTGTGTTCGCGTGCCGCCGCTAAGAAAAAAGTTTCAGTATTGGCCGATGGTGGCATCACAAAATCTGGCGACATCGTTAAAGCCTTAACGCTTTCGGAGGCGGTGATCTGTGGCGGAATGTTTGCCGGTTGTAATGAGGCGCCTGGCGAGGTGGTGGAAATCAGCGGTAAGTTGTTTAAACAATATCGTGGCATGGGCAGTTTGGCGGCGATGCGAACGGGTTCCGCGGCGCGCTACGGTCACGAGAAAAATCCCACGCAAAAAGTTGCGGCTGAAGGCATCGAAGCGCTCAAGGAAGCTTGCGGTCCGGTGGATCGCGTGCTGGCGCAACTGATCGGTGGCATTCAAAGCGGCATGGGCTACCTCGGTGCCAGAAATCTGACTCACCTGCGCGAGAAAGCGCGGTATATTCGAGTCAGTGCTGCTGGAATGCGAGAAGCTGCTCCGCACGACGTGGTGGAATTGAAGACGGGAAATTGAGCCGCAGCAAAAATCCAATTCCAGCCGCTACCCGATGAGTGTCGGCACGATGATGCGGACTGGATGACGGCTTGGAAGAAGTATGAGCGTAGGCTTTTATCGTACCTGTCGCTCAGAACTCTGCGCAAAAACGCTGAGGTATTAAATGCATTTACCCCCAAGCTGAATTATTTCCCCTTTCCAAGCGGATGTTTGTGGTTATCGTAAAGGCAAATGCAATGGTCCGCATTTGCGTCTTCTTCCGCGAAATTGATCGTTGGCCAGTTTCTGCGAATTTGTTGCATCTGCTTTTTAGCCAGGGCCGTTGCGGAATTCGCGGCTGATACTTCTGCCGCCAAATTCTGCCCGCCGGGCAGTTGGGTAAAGCCTCATTTTTTGAACGCCAGATTTCCGCAAATCTCCTCGATGCCAGTGCTGACCAGCACTGGCTGCTATTGGAACGACAAATAAATGCGGATCAAAACGAAACCCTCACCCATGCCGTCCGACAGGTTATGACCACGGATGGGGTGCAGAATGGCTCGACGCTGAAAATTGATTTTAATCCCGGCCACGAAACCTTGACATGGCACTGGGCGCGGATTTACCGCAGTTCGCAGCATTTGGAAAGGCTCGATGCGAACAATGTCAAAATCTTCTAGCAGGAACAGGACTTGGATCAATACATGTTGAACGGCCAGGAATCCGCCGTTCTCGTCCTGGACGATGTGCACGTCGGCGACACTATTGACTATTCCTATTCGATCAAAGGCTCGAATCCGGTGTTTGCCGGTCACTTTTCAGACGTGGTTCAGGTACAGATGACAGAGCCGGCTGAACGAATCCTTACGCGTGTTCTGTGGCCCAGCCGACGGCGTCTTTCTGCCAAACCACATGGCTGCGCCATTCAACCCTTGGCCACCTTCGAAAAGGGGACGACTGAATACGTCTGGGACATGCGGCAAGTACCTGGCGTCGCACTGGAAGATTTGCTGCCCGCATGGTACGATCTCAAACCCTGGGTGCAGCTGAGCGAGTTCCAATCCTGGGCGCAGGTGGATCAATGGGCTCTGGCCCTGTTCCGTACTACCTCCCCAAACTCGCCAGAGTTGTCCCAGGAAATCGCAAAATGGAAACAAATCCCCAAATCTTTAAACCGCCGCCCCGTGGAGAATATGGAAAATCTTTGGAATCCCGAAGAAAGGCGGCTGGTTCAAGCACATTGAGGGGCCGCCATCGTCGGAGGCCCGCCGACCGTGAAACAGAAATTGGAAGAATTCCAGGCATCCACAGGTGCAGGCGAGCTCATTTTGTATTCCGATTTTTATCGTAGCGAAGACCGGTTGCACTCGTATGAAATCCTGGCCGGGCTGTTTCTCAAGCCTGCTGCTCCAAGGCAGAGTTCGTTGGGCCTTTAAGATTCCAAATCCGGCCATCGTTGTCGGGCATAAATGACTTCGGAGTTGCATTCGCAATGTGAATGCAACCCCGATCGGCAAAATTCAAAGCCTCCTGCCGAATGCCAGAAGAACACCATCGGTTACGCTATGCTGACATAGTTCTTCGTAACGGGAGCGGCGTCACCAAATTGTGCCTTAACTCTGGCGATAGTGTTTTCGACTGATAATCCGTATTTCTTGCGAAGTTCGTCTTGCGAGGTGGCGTGTTCAATGAAGCGATCGGGCCAGCCGATGCGGATGACCGGCGTGGTCACACCTTTTTCACTGAACAATTCCAGCACGGCCGAACCGTAGCCGCCCATCAGGACATGATCTTCAATAGTGACCACCAAATCGGCTTCATGCCCGTAAGTTTCATGCGCTGCCGCGTCGAGCGGCTTGGTGAAGCGCGGGTTGATGACGGCCACGTCGTAGCCTTCCGCCGAAAGTTGCTGGGCTGATTTGCGGGCAATGGTATTCATCGGGCCAAGGCCGAACAGCGCTACCTTGCGCTTGTTGTTGTTCGCGAACGTCTGTACGATCTGGGCTTTCCCGATTTCGAGTAATTGCGGTTCGGCTTTCAGCGGCACCCCTTCTGCCGTTCCGCGGGGATAGCGAATGAAAACAGGATGATCTGATTTCGTGGCGGTGAACATCATGTCCGCCAATTCGTCTTCGTTCGCTGGCGCCATCGCGATTACATTGGGTAGGCAGCGCAGGTACGAGATATCGAACAGTCCGTGATGCGTGGGGCCGTCATTCGCGGAAAGGCCGGCGCGATCCATGCAGAAAATCACCGGCAAATCCTGCAGGCAGATGTCGTGATGAATGCAATCATAGGCGCGTTGCAGGAACGTTGAATAGATCGCCACCACGGGGCGATAACCCATCGTCGCCATGCCGGCGGCAAAAATGACGCCATGTTCCTCCGCAATACCGACATCGAAATAGCGCTCGGGCATCGCCTTTTCCAGATGTTTCAGGCCGGTGCCCGTGGGCATGGCGGCGGTGAGCCCGACGATGTTCGTGTTTTGCTGGCAAAGCTTTACGAGCGTCTGGCCCATCACGTCCTGATACATTGGCGGCGTGCCGGGTTTGGCGGCGGGAGTTTCGCCTGTCTGCGCGTTGTACGGTCCAAGGCCGTGGAATTTTTCCGGCTGTTTCAGCGCGGCGTCGAAACCCTTGCCCTTCTGCGTCAGAATGTGGATGACGATCGGACTATCGCACTGCTTCGCAAATTCCAGGGTGCTGATGAGTAACGGCAGGTTGTGACCGTCAATGGGGCCAAGATAGCGCATGCCCATTTCCTCGAATAGTACGGGGTTGCCGAAACCACCCCGACCGTCAGCATTGAGGGCGACTTCGCTCTTCTGGTGCATGCCGACGCTTAAAGCGCCCTTAAAGCCTTCTTCGGCCTTGTGTGCGAGTTTGAGGGCAAGATTGCCCTTCGGCAAACGGCGGACAAAGCTTTCAAAATCCTTCGCGAGCTGGTTGTAGCGTGGATTGGTGATCAGTTTGTTCAGGTAGCCGGAAATAGCGCCGACATTTTTCGCGATGCTCCATTCGTTGTCGTTGAGGACGCCGATGAACTTCTTGGTCGTGTGGGCGATATTGTTCAATGCCTCGAATGATATTCCGTTTGTCAGCGCGGCATCCCCGAAAATGCAGACCACTTGCTCGTCAGTGCCGCGTTTGTCGCGCGCCGCCGCCATGCCCAGCGCGGCGGAAAGCGCTGTGCCCGCGTGACCCGCTCCAAAACAATCATGCTCGCTCTCCGTGCGCAGGGCGAAACCGTTCAAGCCGTCAGTCTGGCGGATGGTGCGGAAGCGGTTCTTGCGTCCGGTCAGGATTTTGTGGACATAAACCTGATGGCTCACGTCCCAGACAAACTTATCCTTGGGGGTGGTGAAAACCTTGTGCAGCGCGATGGTCAGTTCGACGACACCGAGATTCGGACCGAGATGGCCGCCGCCTTTGGCGAGGCCTTCGATCAATTCCACCCGGATATCCGCAGCGAGCTCCTGCAATTGCGGAACAGTCAGTTTCTTGACGTGCTCAGGCCCGTCAACCATATCGAGATAACGGCTCATAAATTATAATCAACCACGAACCGGGACAGACAAACGCAAACCGTCTTGGGCAACCGCCTGCGGATCAATCAGGGATTGATTCCGCCGGCACTGTTTACGGCTTGAACCGGAGGATCCGGGTCGTTTCTCCATCTTTTGTCTCTGCGTATTCATTTGTGTTAAAACTATTCTTCAGATAAATCAAGCGGTTTTAATTTCAGGTCACCTGCTGCATTCTTCTCCAACTGTTGAATTTTCAATTCTGCCTCCGCCAGCTTTTCCTGGCAGACCTTCACCAATTTTGCGCCTTCTTCATATTTTGCCAGCAACGATTCTAACGGCAAATCATCGGATTCCATTGCCTCAACGATTTCTTCCAGTTTTTGCAAGGCTTCCTCAAACGGCGGATTCTTTGCGGAACTACCTGGCCCCGCGTTTTTGGTGTGGTTCGGCACGCATGGATGATAGAGTAAACGTCCCGGCTCGTCCAGTTTACAATGTGGCAAACTGATGGCCTGCGGGTCAGAAAAACCAGGCTATTTCAACCAAATTCTGTCGCAAAATCATCAATTGTCTACGCGGCTGGAAACCTCGCCTTTGTGTAGGCGTGTTTTCAAGTGTTGCCCCGCCTTCACCTCGCCGGCATCTCGCAGGACCTTTCCCGTCGCTGCCTCCATCGTGATGGAATAACCGCGAGCAAGTACTTGTTCCGGACCGAGGGAATTCAGGCGCCGCTGCAATTGCCGCAGTGCCTCGCGACGGAGCTTCAACCTCTGCGACGGTTTTGCGCGTAAAAACCTTCCGGCCACATTGTCCAACATCAGGCCACGCGCCCGCGCCGCTGATTTCAAGGCGCGCAACAAGCTGGACTGCAAATCATCCAGCCGCTGCAATGATTCGTCCAGGCGCCGCCGGGGATGAAGCCGCGTTAAGCGCGCCGTTTGTACTGCAAAATTTTCCGCTGCCGAATCAAGAGCCCGCCGCGCCGCCCGCCGGAGCAAATCCGGCGCTTCGCCGACAAATTCCCGGCTCGCAACAAAATCTGCCGTGATGATCTCCGCCGCCACGCTCGGGGTCGCGGCGCGCACATCAGCCACAAAATCGGCGATGGTGAAATCAATTTCATGTCCCACGGCCGAGACGACGGGGAGGGCTGATTGAAAAATGGCGCGGGCGACGATTTCCTCGTTGAATGCCCACAGATCTTCCAGCGAACCCCCTCCGCGCGTGACGAGGATCAGATCCAGGAATGTTTCCGGTTCGGCTTCACTAGCGAGGTTCCGGTTGAAGTCATTTAACTGTCGGATTGCCTCCGCGATTTCTTCGGCCGCACCGGCTCCTTGCACGCGGGCCGGCGCCAACACAATTTCCAATGAAGGATTCCGTCTTTGGATCACGTGCAACACGTCACGGATGGCCGCACCCGTGGGTGAAGTGACCAAGCCGATGCGCTGGGAATAGCGGGGCAGGGGACGTTTCCGTTCCGGGGCAAATAATCCTTCCGTGGCGAGTTTTTGCTTCAATTTCTCGAGCGCAACCTGTAGCGCACCGGCACCTTGCAATTCCACCGCGCGAACGATGAGTTGGTATTGTCCGCGTGCCTCATATACCGTCACGTCGCCCTGCACCAGGACCTTTTGTCCGTCAGCGAGCAGGGACCGCTGGGAGATTTTTTCGCGGCTGAACAGAACACAGTTCAATTGCGCGCCGGTGTCCTTGAGTGTGAAATAAATGTGGCCCGAACTCTGCGCGCGCAGGTTGCTGATCTCGCCGCTGACCCAGATCGAGCCGATGTGTTTTTCCAGCAGGGCACGGACGGTCTGCGTCAGTTCCGACACCGACAACACTTTGCGTGTGTCCGCCGCCGAAAATAATTCACCGAACTCCCACTGGGATTTAGCTGTTTTGCTCATCCATTTTATTTACGCCACAGATTGGCACAATTTGAATCCAGATTAAAAGCAGCGAATCACATGAAATATCCTCGAGGACGATCGCCCGTTGACCTCTGCATACCGGAGTTTAAGGGTTCAGAGTGGCATTCGTGGCGGCGACGAGCGCAGTGACCCGTGTTGCCAGGGGAAAATCCGAAGGTGCCTCGAGCGTGTAACCTTGCCGCGATTTATGGCTGATTAAATAAAACGCTTCCGGCCAGTTGGGGCGGTCCTGCGGGAACACAACGGGCCGGATGATACCGCCGTGCGCCGGGCGGTCCTCGATGATTTCCGCCGCGTCGATCGGGCAAACGCGACTAACGGCTTCGATGATGACCTCTGCGAACGAGGGCCTGGCATCGGGATTTTGCTCGTAAAGATAGAAGCCGTGCGATTCCCAATCCTCGTGCAGGCACAGATAAAGATCAAAATGCGGCTGGCGTTCGAGCCAGGCGATGTGCGCTCTGCATTCGCCGGATTTCGCATTGCGATAATCGCGGTTCAAGTCAATGCCGTCCCCATTTTCACGGGTGTTGGCGGTGAACCCGACAGGATTCAGGCATGGCAGGAGAAAAATCTCGGCGCTTTCCGGCCAGCGATTTTCCCGGAGCAATTGCAGCGCTGCCAGCGGTCCCGCCGGTTCATCGCCATGGATACCGGTGCTGATGTAAATCTTTCTAGTGTTCTCCGGTTTGCCCAGAGCCATGCGATGCAAGGCGAAGATCGGAAACCCGCCGGTTTCAGAAAATGTCTCGGAAGTCCAGCGGTGATTTCCCGCCGCCAGGTCCACCTGGTGCAACAGCGAGTGGACATCAATTGTTTCGCCGAGGTAGCGGCCGTGATTTTTACCAAGTTTCTGCACCCGCAGAAAATTCACGCAAAGTTGCAGGTGCGCAAATAAATTCTTCGAGTCACGCCGATTTCAGCGCCTGATGTTGTCGTCCAGCGCAAAACGAATATCCCTTGGAAATCTCCCGGGCAATCATGACGCGCTTGCGGATTCCGCCCCAACGGTAATCCCCAAGCACCCCGGTCTCGCGAATCACGCGATGGCACGGGATCAAAAACGCCAGCGGGTTTTGTCCCACCGCTGTTCCGACGGCGCGGGCTGCCGCAGGGTGGCCGATGACTCCGGCGAGGCGTCCATAACTCGTTAAGGTGCCGGGCCGAACTTCCAACAATGCCCGCCAGACGCGCACTTGAAACGCTGTGCCGCGAACGAAAGCACGTAATGGCGCCTGCGAACCCGGATGACCGGGGCGCGCAAAAACTTTCTTTGCCAGCCTTGCGGTCGTACGATCATCTCTCTTCAACCTGGCCTGAGGCCAGTTTTCACACAGTTGGTTCAAAGAAGATGTTTCATCTTCGATGAACGCCAGATGGCAGATGCCGCGTGGGCTTTCGGCGATCAGGCATTTTCCAAACAGGCTCTCCGCGAAACCGTAGGAAATCGTCCAGCCAGCACCACCGGATTTTAATTCGCCGGGCGACGCGGCTTCGAGATTTACGCACAAGTCATGCAAACGGCCCGGACCGGAGAGTCCGGTTTCCAGCGCGGACTCGAGAATATTATTGCCGGCGCGGAGTAATTCTTTTGCGTGCGCCAGCGTGAGGCATTGAAGAAAGTCCTTGGGTGTGACGCCTGCCCACCCCGCGAACAGACGATGAAAATGGAACGGGCTCAAGCGCGTCTGTCGCGCCAGCGCCGCCAGATTCGGCTGGACGGCGTGGCGTTCATCCAGCCAGCGGATAATACTCGCGACGCGTTCGTAATCGTTCATGCCTCAATCTGCCATTGGTCGCTAACGGAACCCACCCGATTCTTGCGGCGATTTATTTGATGAAATCTTACGTTATCGACTGTGCGACCACGATTCTAATTGGACGGCACGCCAGCACCGTTGGCGTAAAGTTCCACGCCATGTTCCGTGAGCCGTTTTTGAATTTCGGCGACGTGACAGCGGTCGCGTGTCTCCACAGTGCATAGCACATGAACGCGCGACAGGTCCGGCCCGGCAAAAGTCCGGTTGTGGACGATCTCGGTCACGTTGGCTCCGGCGTCGGCCAGCACAGAGGAGAGATGGGCCAGGCCGCCCGGGCGATCATTGAGCAGGACGTCGAAACGGTAGATGCGCCCATCCGCCGCGAGCCCGCGTTCGATAACGCGGCTGTGCGCCAGTGGATCAATGTTGCCGCCGGTGAGTAGCAGGACCACCTTTTTACCGGTGAGATCAGGCAGTTGCCCGTTCAACAATGCGGCCAGACCTGCGGCGCCCGCACCTTCGACGATGCACTTTTCCAATTCCGTGAGGCGTAACATGGCCAGCGCAAGTGCTTCTTCCGGGACTTGCACCATCCGGTGGACCAGTGGCCGGGCGATGGCGAGCGCATGCTGTCCGGCTTCGGCCACGGCCAATCCATCTGCGAGGGTAAAGCGGGTGGCCACGCGGACGGGTGCTTCCGCCGCCAGTCCGGCGGCAAAACAGGCGGCGCTGGCCGGTTCTACCCCGATGATTTGCAGATCCGGTTTGAGCGCGTGAAACACCGTGGCCACCCCCGCCAGCAATCCACCGCCGCCGACCGGTACGAGGACTGCTTCCGCATCGGGAACTTGTTCGAGGATTTCAAATGCCAAAGTCCCCTGTCCGGCAATCACCTTCGGATCGTCGAACGGATGAATATAGTTGAGTTGTTCTTCGGCGGCCAGGCGGTTGGCTTCGCTCCGGGCTTCTTCGAACGTGTCGCCGTAGAGAACCACCGCGGCGCCGAATTGGCGGCAGCGCGCCACTTTAACCAGCGGCGCAAATCGCGGCATGACCACCGTCACCGAAATGCCCAACGCACGACCGTGCCACGCCAACCCGAGCGCGTGGTTCCCCGCCGACGCGGCAATAACACCACGCCGGGCCTGTTCCGGCGTGAGTTGCGCGAGGGCATTGCGCGCACCGCGTTCCTTGAAACTGCCAGTCCGCTGAAGAAATTCCTGTTTGCAGAAAATGCGTGCGCTGGTCAGTTCACTTAGCGCGGCCGATTCATTGCATTGCGTGAAGTTGATCGCGCCATTCAACCGCGAACGGGCGGCGACGATTTCGGAAAGCGTAACATTGGTGGTCGTTTGGTTTTTCATAAGGTGATCCAGGTAAATAAAAAAGCCCCGAGGAAAACTCGAGGCTTTGGAGTGACAACGGCAATAAATCGACGCGCGTCATCCAAGCCCCAAATCGGGGCTGCTAATGATCGCCTGGATCATTCGGGATGACGCAGAGTTAAACATTTCAGCCCTTTAGTTACATTAGGCAGACTATTGTGTCAAGTCGCTGAAAAGGGGGGTAGTGGTACAGCTCGAGATCAACTCAACAATTTGATCCCAAATAACGTCACAAAGACTTAACGGAAGCAGGCATGTCAACAACTGCGCCATATCGTCCGCGGCAGAAAAGCGCAATCATCCAATCGAACGGCAAAGAAATCAGCCGCACGATAGGAGAAAGAATGAAAGACACACAAAGCCGATTATGAGGATCTCCGCTAACCCCCAAAACGTCCTCAAGGACCATTTGAATGATATAGTGCAAAAAAATTCAGCCTCTTTCTCTCTAAAATCAGGTCAACATCCTGACAATTTCCTCCAAACGTTCAACCGTAGTCTCAATTCGATTCATTTTGCCAAATCTGTTGTTAGTTCCCACCATGGCGTCCTGCGCTTGATACCATAAAGGCAATCGTGGAGAATGTATCCTTTCGAGTGCTTTGCGGTGGGAATTTCAAGGTTTTATAGGGTAAAATAAAATGAAATACCGGATATTTGGTCGGCTGGGCTGGAAGGTTTCCGAGATTGGATTCGGCGCGTGGGCCATTGGTGGCGCCGGTTGGGGAAAGCAGGCAGACGATGACTCCGTCCGCACGCTGCAAAAGGCGTTGGATCTGGGCTGCAACTTAATCGATACGGCACAAGGTTATGGCGATGGCCACAGCGAGCAAATCATCGGCAGGGTTCTACGCGAACGTAAAGGTGAGCGCATCTACGTTGCCACCAAGATCCCCCCAAAGCCAGGCGCGTGGCCGCCCACGCCGCATGATAAAATTCAGGATCGATATCCCGCGTCGTACATTCGTGAGAGGATTGAATCCAGCCTGCGCAACCTTCAGACCGATTGCCTGGACTTGCTGCAGCTTCATTCGTGGACACGGGCTTGGAATCGCGATCCTCAGGCTCTTGAAACTTTGCGAGCCCTGCAGCAGGAAGGGAAACTACGGGGAATTGGTATAAGCACCCCCGAGCAGGATCAAAACTCGCTCGTGGACATGATGAAGGACGGCTGGCTTGACGCGGTACAGGTCATTTACAACATTTTCGAACAGGAGCCAGCTGCGGAGTTTTTGCCCGTGGCGCTGGAAAACAAGGTCGGAGTCATCGTTCGTGTGGCATTTGACGAGGGCTCACTGACTGGGAAATTCACAGAGCAGACGCAATTCATGCCAGGAGAGTTCCGCAATCATTATTTTGCCGGTGACCGTCTGGCGCGGACCGTGAAGCGGGTCGAAAAAATCAAAGCTGCAATCGGGTCCGCCGAGCCGGACTTGGCAACGGCGGCGCTGAAATTTGCATTGAAGCCGGCGGCGGTTTCCGTGGTGATCCCAGGCATGCGCAACGAAAGGCAGGCAGAATTGAATTGCCGTGTCAGCGATCAATCCGCGATGCCGGATGAACTGGAAAAAAAATTACGCGAACATGCCTGGCGGCGCGGCGTTTGGTATTCTGGTAAGGATTGAAGGTCGCTTTTATTTGCACCCAAACTAAGAAACAACAATCAAAGGAAGTTCAGGCTACCTTTTCCGCTTCACAACTTACCTTGCCGCAACCGCAAGATTCTTCTTCCTGGTCGCTAAAACCGTGATTGTCCCAACTGGGGTCGAGTCCGAGGTCCTTGAGCATCTGGAGATCTTTTTCCACTTGTTGGTTTAACGTAGTGAGATAGTTGCCGACCATAAGCGCGCTGGCTCCAGCCATGAACACCATGCTCTGGGCGTCGCGCAGATTCACGGTGCGGCCACCGGCAATCATGATTTCCTGCCGCGGCAGGATGAAACGAAAACACGCAATGGTTTTCAAGATTTCCATAACGGACAGCGGCGGGTTTTTCTCGAATGGCGTGCCCGCAATCGGGTTGAGAATATTTACAGGCACCACGTTGGCGCCGATGGCGCGCAATTCGAACGCAAGGTCGCAGCGGTCTTCGCGGGTTTCGCCCATGCCGATGATGCCGCCTGAACAAATCTTGATGCCGGCTTTTTTCAAATAGCTGATGGTTTCGAGTCGGTCATCGTAATTATGCGTGGTGCAGGTCTGCGGAAAAAAGCGACGTGAACTTTCAAGGTTATGGCCGTAGCATTCTAGCCCGGCGGCCTTCAGACGATCGGCGACGGCCTGTTTCTTGATGATGCCAAGCGAGGCGTCAGGGCGGGTTTTGCCGCCGGCTTTCAATTCGCTGATGCGTTCGCAGATTTCATCCAGCATCGGGCCTTCGTTAAGTCCTTTCCAGGCGGCTACGAGGCCGACGGCAGTGACGGAATTTCTATTGGCTTCCTCGGCGGCTTCACGAATTGGTTCAGGATCAACAAAACCGTATTTCGGCGAGCCAGTCTGGTAAAATGAGGATTGCGCGCAAAAACTGCAATTCTCCGAGCAGGCGCCTGCCTTGGCGTTGACGATGGAGCAAAGGTGGATCTTGTTGCCCTTGAATTTTTCGCGGATTCGGTTTGCCCAAGAGAGCAAATCCAGGATGTCCGCGGAGGACTCGAAACTGAAGAGACAGAGCGCTTCGGCACGGGTGATCTGTCCGCCGCTTAGAACACGCCGGCCGAGAACGGAGAGGTACTCATGGTTATTTGCGTCAACCTGATTCGTCATCATGGTTGACATCATAACTGCAGCCACTCCCGGCTGCAAGCCTTCCGCGAATCAGGAATCAGGGAAAGATTTTCCCGAGGATGTTGGCGCGAGGCACCGGACCAAAGGTGCGACTGTCGGTGCTGTTGTTCCGGTTGTCGCCGAGAACAAAATATTGGTCCTTTCCGAAGCAGATAAATTCGTCTTCCTGCTTTTCGTAGGCAAACGTCGGTGTGCCCGGAGGCAAATAAGGTTCATTCAAACGCTGGCCGTTGATATAAACTACGCCCCTCTTAAAATAAATGGATTCGCCGGGCAGAGCAATAACGCGTTTGACCACTAGGCCACCATCCTGTGGGTCCTTGACTTCAACGATGTCGGTGCGGTCGGGATCCTTAGCGAAGTAGGCGAGACGATTGACCCAGTAATTACCATTGTTTAGGAGGTTTGGAAACATGCTGGGCCCCGAGACCCTGACGGATTGGAAAAGGAAGTGGCTAATTACGAAATAGCTTGCAGCGCTCAGCAATAGTATGAGGATGACGCTGCAAATCTGTCGGTATAGCCAAGCCCATGTCAACCGCAGGCGAAAATTGGCCAAATGGTCCAAGAATAGGACGGACAGGGCTTTTTGAGGCGGATTATTCATGGCCGAATTTGCCGTAGCAGGTTTAAAGCCAATGCGATCATAATTCTGGAGTATTATCATAAATACTTTATATTAAATGACATATAAATTTCATATATTTCGCATTCCGTTTTCAGGTATAGAAAAACCGTAAGGAATTCCGACGTATTCAACGGCTGTCTATTTTATGGATCGAGTGAGGGAATGCGGGATGGCTTCACCCCGTTTAGATAAGCGGCAAGTGAGGCGATTTGCATGTCGGTGAGCGGGCCGCCTTGCGCGGTGGCGAATGCAGGCATCAGTGAACCGGGTTTGCCGTACGTGATCCAGGTTCTCCAGAATTCCCGGTTGGTTGGGACGTTGAGTTTATTCAAGTCGGGAACCATCGTGGCCCGTTGTTCTGCCTCGTGACAAACGCTGCAAACGGAGAGGTAAAGTTGCTGCCCGTACTTGCCTTCAATATCTTTTGCATGGCAACTCGCGCAGTCGCCTTTGAAGACCGCCTGACGATCCACCTTCGCCCTGGCGATACCTTCTTCAATCTGGGCAGCGGTCATTTTAACCGAGGCGGCGGGCAAGATATTGATCCGCATCAACAGATCCTTGTTTCCCTTATCCGTGGTGACCTTTGCCGACTTGAAAAGTGTGCCAAATTTGTTAGCCAGGTTGACTTTGAGTTTGATGGTGCCACTGGAACCAGGGGAAATTGTCCAGGGCGTGGGTGGCAATTCGGCGGTAGTGCAGCCGCAGGAAGGGTGCACGTTGAGGATGGTGACGTTGTCACTGGAGATATTGGTGAAGCTGAACGAGAAGCGGGCAAAATCCTGACCCGCGACGGCGTCCAACGCTTTGATCAAACCGTCCCACGCAAAAACGCCATTGGCTAGGGGTTGGCCGGCACGGGAATAATCCGGCACATAGACCGGTGGGGAACTCACAGCCGGGGCTGGTTGAACCGGCGTCGCCGTCGTCGCCGGCGACGGCATGATCGCTGCGGCTGGAGGTGTGGGTGGCGCGTTACGCTGCTGAACGCAGGCTGTGATCAAAATACCAACCGCCACACAAAAAACAAAGACGCCGCGAAATTTCATGGCTGGAATTTTCAACGAGCCACGATGATTCCGCAAGAATGAATCAGCTGAATGTGGACGATCACCCTTGAATCATTCGTAAATCTGCCGCTTTTTGCGGCTGCTGGATCTATTGAATCGGCGTGATTGTGGAGGGCTTCGCCGCGTCTAGATAAGCGGCGACCGAGGCGATTTGCATTTCATTGAGCGGGCCGCCTTGCGAGATGGCGAATGCAGGCATCAGAGAACCGGGTTTGCCGTAAGTGATCCAAGTGCTCCAGAATTCCCGGTTGGTCGGGACATTAAGTTTATTCAAGTCAGGAACCATCGTGGCCCGTTGTTCAGTCTCGTGGCAAACGCCGCAAACGGACTCGTAGAGCTGCCTCCCGTACTTGCCTTCAATATCCTTCGCATGGCAACTTGCGCAGTCACCTTTGAAGACGGCTTGACGATCCACTTTTGCCCGGGAGATGCCTTCCTCAATCTGCGCGGAGGTCATTTTTATTGCTGCTGGGGGCAGTATATTGACTCTCAACATTAATTTCTTGTACCCCTTGTCAGTGGTCACCACTGCTGACTTGAACAGGGTGCCGAATTTGTTCGCGAGGTCGACGCTTACTTTGATGACACCGGTGGAACCCGGGGGAATCGTCCAGGGAACTGACGGCAGCTGGACGGTAGTGCAACGGCACGACCCATTCGCGCTCAAAATGGTGACATTGTCCCTGGAGATGTTCGTGAAACTAAACGTGAAACGGGCAAACCCCTCACCTTCGGCGGCGTCAATGGTCTTTACCAAACCATCCCAGGCAACTGTCCCGTCGGGTAATGGCAGAACAGCATGGGAAAAATCAGGCACATAGAGAGGTCGGGTGGTAACTGCCGGAACCGGACTAACCGGTGTCGCTGCAGGCGGTGTAGCAAGCGGTCTGACTGGTGTTGTGGGCACCGGATAAGGCTCCTGCGCGTCGACGGAGATGTAAACACTTGCCGCCACACAACCAAGCAAAATGCCAAGAGATTTCATGGTCGGAATCTTTGGAGAGTCGGTATGATTGCGCAAGAACGAATCACAGCCGGTTCAAGGCGCTCAACACTGCCTGGACGGATGCCAGTTCGATGTTCGTATCCACGCCGGCACCCCAGCGCGTCTTGCCGTTCGCGGCTTTCACCTGGATGTAGGCGATCGCCGCGGCTGACTCACTCGAGCTCAACGCGTGTTCGCTGTAATTCGAAATCTCAAAGCGAGGTACTCCCACAGTCCCAAATCCATGGACGAGCGCTGCCAGCGGCCCGTTGCCTTCGCCGGAAAATTCGGTCAGCTTGCCGTTATTCGATAATGTTGCTCGGCATTTCACCACGCCGTTCTTGCTTTCGGTCTCGAAACCTTGCAATCGCCACGGCGAATTCCGCTCGACGTATTCGTGCCAGAACATTTGCTTAAGTTCCGCACCGGAGACTTCACGTCCCAGCCGGTCCACTTCGTCGTTGGCAATCGGCCCGAATTCGCGCTGCATGTCCTTTGGCAGTTCAATGCCGAATTCTGTTTCGAGTAGATACGCGACGCCGCCTTTTCCGGACTGTGAATTCACGCGGATGACCTCGCGGTATTCGCGCCCGATGTCAGCCGGATCGATCGTGAGATACGGCACGTCCCAGTGTTCGTGCTTTCGGTTTTCCCATTCGGCGAGACCTTTCTTAATCGCATCCTGGTGCGAACCGCTGAATGCAGTGAAAACCAATTCGCCTGCATAAGGCTGCCTCGGCGGAACGGACATGCCGGTGCAACGTTCATAAACATCAATGATGGAACCGAGGTCGCTGAAATCCAATTGTGGATCAATGCCGTGCATATAAAGATTCAAAGCCACCGTCACGATGTCCAGATTGCCCGTGCGTTCGCCGTTGCCAAAGAGGGTTCCTTCGACGCGTTCCGCCCCCGCGAGCAGGCCAAGTTCCGTCGCCGCCACACCTGTGTTGCGGTCGTTGTGCGTGTGCAAGCTGATGATGAGCGACTCGCGGTTCTTGAGGTTTCGGCACATCCACTCGATCTGATCCGCATAGACATTCGGCATTGCCACCTCGACGGTGTCAGGCAGGTTCAAGATCATTTTGTGTTCCGGTGTCGGCTGCCAGACGTCCATGACCGCCTCGGAAATTTCTTTTGCAAATTCCACTTCCGTCATGCTGAAACTTTCCGGCGAATATTGGAGCATGACCTCTGTGCCTTGGAGGCGCGGCACTCGGTCTTTGATCCATTTCGCGCCGTTCACCGCAATAGCCTTGATTTCCTCCTTCGACTTGCCGAAGACCACCCGCCGTTGGGCGGGCGAAGTGGAATTGTACAAGTGGATGATCACTTTCTTTGCGCCGATCAAGGACTCAACCGTGCGCTCGATGAGATCTTCGCGGGCTTGCACTAGGACCTGCAACCAGACATCGTCCGGTGCATGGCCTTTTTCGATGAGTAAACGGTTGAAAGCAAATTCCGTGTTGGACGCGGACGGAAATCCCACTTCGATTTCCTTGAAACCGGTTTTGACGAGGGTCTGGAACAACTCCAGTTTTTGGGAGACGTTCATCGGCACGGCAAGTGCCTGGTTGCCGTCGCGCAAGTCCACACTGCACCAGCGGGGGGCGTGGGTGAGGACGCGGGCGGGCCATTGCCGTTCCATGAGCCGGGGCGCATGCGGAAACGGACGATATTTTTTTGACGAATCTGGTCGCATGATCGTTTGCTTTCTAATTATTGCCGTCCGGTCGCCGGGTTAAAACAAAAAACCCACCGCCTTTCAGCAGTGGGTTGATAAATATCGCTAACGAATCAAAACCCGACTGCCGCGCTGGTTAGCAGCGCGTTCGTAAGCAGAAGGTTCAAACTTTGATTCACAGTTAAAAACTATGAGCAACGGCCAATCCCGTCAACTGTTTTGTTTCAACCGATGAACTCCGCGTGAACCGCCCGCGTCGCAGCCTCGCCTTTGGTGATGTCGATCGTCACGGAGATTTTGATCTCACTTGTCGAAATCATGCCGATATTCACACCGTCTTTGGCGAGCACATCGAACATCTTTCCTGCGACCCCGGTGTGTGATTTCATGCCGACGCCAACGATTGACAACTTGCCAATTTTTTCGTCGGTGATCACATCGCGCATGCCGAGTTCTTTTTTCAAGCCGTCGATGACTTTTTGCGCCTTGAGCAGATCCGCCTTCTCCGTGGTGAAGGAAATGTCTGTCTGCGGCGTGCCGGTGCCGTGGCTGATGTTTTGTACGATCATGTCCACGTTTACGGTGGCGTCGCCAAGCGCCTTGAAGACGCGGGCCGCCACACCGGGTTTGTCCGGCACGCCGACGAGGGTGATTTTCGCCTGGTTTTTATCGAGCGCGACACCGCGTACGACAACTTCTTCCATGCTTTTCGTTTCTTCTTTCACAATGGTTCCCGGGTTTTCATTTAGGCTGGAGCGGACTTCAAACACGACGCCAAATTTCTTGGCAAATTCCACCGAGCGGCTCTGCATCACTTTCGCACCAAGGCTCGCCAGTTCCAACATTTCATCGTAGGAAATCTCGGAGAGTTTTTTCGCGCTTGGCACAATGCGGGGATCGGCGGTGTAAACACCATCCACGTCCGTATAAATCTGGCAGAGGTCCGCTTTTAACGCGGCAGCGAGGGCGATCGCTGTCAGGTCAGACCCTCCGCGGCCCAGCGTGGTGATCTGACCTTCGCTAGTTTGGCCCTGGAATCCGGCGACGATCACGACATTGCCTTTGTTCAAAAGCTCATGCACCTTTTTCGGCGTGATGTTGTGGATTTTGGCCTTCGTATGAACGACATCGGTGACAATGCCGGCCTGCGCCCCCGTGAGTGAAACTGCCGGGATATTCAGCGAGTG
>JBEKMT010000005.1:0-51456 GCA_050008355.1 Verrucomicrobiota bacterium | reverse complement strand
GGATGCGAGAGCGCATCTGGCGGCAAACTACCAGGGAAAATTCTTATGTTATATACCATTGCCGTCGTTCTGCTCATTCTCTGGCTGCTGGGTCTGGTGACCGGAGCCACCATGGGTGGTTTGATCCATCTCCTGTTGGTCATTGCCATTGTCATGATTCTGTTCAACCTCATTTCCGGACGCCGTCGGGTGCTTTGAGAAACTTCCAACCAAAACCGATTATTATAAAATCAATATGAACTCAAAAACCATTATTGCCGTTCTCCTGATTACCTTGGGCATCGTTGTGCTCGCTTATTCGGGCCTCAGCTTTACCACGCCGGGCAAACCAATTGAATTATTGGGGATGCACATCGCGACCACAGACAATCATTTCATCCCGCCTGCAGTCGGCGCGTTGGCGTTGGTCGGCGGCATCGTGCTATTGCTAGTGAAACCCAAGCAGATCGGATGAGCGAAACCACGACAGCGGCGGCCTGGGCGGTTCCGGAACGTCTCCGGCCTTTGAAATGGAATGAACGCGTGCGTCATGGCGACTTCGTCGAGAACGGAAACCAAGGCTTTGAACCGTGGACCGGCCCCGGAGGATTTCGCGCCGACGCATTTGTAAAACAAATTTACCGGCAGCAGGGACGTCGAAAAAACGTAGTCGGAAAACCGTTGTGAACATGATAAAGCACTTTTTCCTGACCGTCGGCCAACTCTGCAAACAAGCCATTTTGCTTCCAAAAACCATCGCCAATGCCGTTGAAAATCGGCGACAGCAAGTCGTCCGCAACGACCTTGAAGCCGAAAGGCTCGATCGGATTCGCAATCCGTCTAAATATCGCGGAAAGTAATCATCTCACAGCAGTTTTCACGGGTGCTTCCGGCGGGGGCTATGGGGTATTCACCCTATAGACCACTGTTGATGAAAGTGTTAGTTTGGTCAATAATCGGATGTTGTATCCGGTTGGGCGGCAAGCTGGCACCGGATAAATCATTCCGTTCTGCCATGCCATCAGCAGCATGCCAATATGAAGCAAAAATTGATCCGGCTGTCACAACGCTATGAGATGGCGTTGCGCACGCATTTACAGCCGGAGACTCGCCACAATCTGCTGCCGGCGCTGGTAGTGGGACGCCAGGCGGTCGCCCTCGGCATGGAGACGCTGGAACTGGCGCAGATGCACGAGCATGCGCTCGCCGCGCTCGACTTGGGAAACAGCAAAAACGGTCGGACCAAGCGGGCGGAATTGTTTTTTATTGAGGCGATGACGCCAATTGTCGAGACGCACCGTGCCGCCCGGCAAAGCAAGACGGATTTGCACCGGCTGCGCGGGATGCTAGACCGGCGCACGCTGGAGCTGGCGGCCAGCAATCGCAAGCTGCGGCGCGGCATCCGACTACACAGGCAAGTGGAGTCCGCACTTAGGAAAAGCGGTATTCACTATACCAAACTGTTGAAGGATTCTCTCCATTTGCAGGGAGGTTTGCGGCAGTTGACGCACCAATTACTCTTGGCGCAACAGGAAGAGCGAAAAAAAATCAGCCATGAGCTGCAGGACGAAGTAGCCCAGACGCTGTTAGGCATCAACGTGCGGTTGCTCTCCCTGAAAAAGGAGTCGCAGGTCAACACCCGGGGACTTAAATCGGAAATCGCGAGCACCCAGCGGCTGGTGGCCAGATCGACCCAGTCGGTCCGGCGGGTCGCCCGCAAATTTGCAAAAATATGAAACGCCGGCTTTTCCATTCATCGCGTCGCTATCAGAAAGCATTGCGCAACCAGATGAATCAAGACAAAAAGGCCAGCATGGTGTCAGCCCGGGGCGTGGGTGGCCAGGCACTGGCGGCGGGCTTGCAAACGCTGGATCTGGCCAAACTCCATGAGCGGACACTGGTCACCGAATTGTTGCCGGGCTGCTCGGACGCGAAACGCGCCGCGGTCATCAAGCAGGCGGGCAACTTTTTTGCCGAGGCGATCATCCCGTTGGAGACCGGGCGTTCCGATAAAGGCGATGCATCCGTCTACGCGCGGAAAATCATCGGGATGTTGAGCCGCCGCACGGTGGAGCTGGCGGCGTCAAACCTGGAGTTGAGCCTGGAAGTCAGCCAGCGCAAGGCGGCGGTGGCGGCACTCAAAAAGAGCGAGCGTCATTATTCCCGGTTACTGGAGCAGTCGGATCGCCTGCAAGAGCAGTTGCGCCAACTGTCGCGACAAATCCTCTCCGCGCAGGAAGAGGAACGGCGCGAGATCAGCCGCGAACTGCATGATGTCATCGCGCAGACGCTGACGGGTATAAATGTCCGGCTGGCGGCCCTGAAAAAGGAAGCGGTAGTCAACACCACGAGCCTTGACCGAAACATCGCGCGTACGCAGAAGCTAGTGGAAAAATCGGTGGATATTGTGCATCGGTTCGCGCGCGAACTGCGTCCGGCGGTGCTGGACGATCTCGGACTGATTCCCGCGCTGCAGTCCTTCATGAAGAATTTCACTGCGCGTACCGGGGTCCGTACATACTTGACGGCCTTTGCGGGAGTGGAACAATTGGAGACGGCCCGGCGCACCGTGTTGTTTCGGGTAGCCCAGGAAGCGCTCACCAATGTTGCCCGCCATGCAAAGGCCAGCCGGGTGGATGTAATTCTTGACAAACAGGGGGACGGCATCTGCATGAAAATCAAAGACGATGGCAAATCATTTCAAGTGGAACGCGTCTTGCAAGTAAATGCCGGCAAACGTCTCGGGCTGCTCGGCATGAGGGAACGCATGGAAATGGTGGGCGGAAAATTCGGCATCGAATCCAAGCCCCACCATGGCACCACCATCACCGCCATCATTCCGTTCGCCAATGGCCCCGGGGCCAAGCATAAAGCGACGCCGCTGAAACCAAAAGTTACATAACAGTGAATCATTTATGAAAAAAACAACTGTCCTGCTGGCCGAAGATCACATGGTTGTGCGCGAAGGACTGCGCAAAATGCTCGAGCTTGAATCCGAAATTGAAGTTGTCGGCGAAGCTCAGGATGGTCGCCAGGCGGTGGTGCTGGCCAAAAAGCTTCACCCTGAAGTAGTGTTGATGGATATTGCCATGCCGTTGCTCAACGGTCTGGAAGCGACCCGGCAAATCCTTAAAGCCATGCCGGGCATCAAGGTTCTCATGCTTTCCGCGCACAGTGATGACGCTTATGTGCAAAACGCGACCGACTCCGGCGCGGTGGGCTTTTTGCTCAAGCAAACCTCTGCCCACGATGTCTGCCGGGCCATTCAGGAGGTTGCCAGGGGCAAAACATTTTTCAGTCCATCAATCAGCCGACATTTTAACCGGCTCAATCCGCAGTTGCCCGGTCAAGCGGGAGCGCCCAACCAGAAATCGGCCCTGCTGACGACTCGGGAGATGGAAGTACTGCAGCTGATCGCCGAAGGCAAGAGCAACAAGGAAACCGCCTCAGAACTCGGCATCGGTATGAAGACCGTCGAAAAACATCGTGAACATCTCATGCAGAAGCTCGATATCCACGACACCGCTGGCCTTACCCGCTACGCCATCAGCACTGGTGTTATTGAGAGCAGCGTGCAGGTAACCATAGTTTAGCCCTTCTTGAAAGTAGCCGCCAGTGCAAGGATTCTCCTTTTTCCGACTTCTCCAAAAATGAATGAAGGGAACCTTGATTTCTGGATGACCTTGACCGGCACCTTTTGCTGGGCGGTTTGTTTCTGGTGGATGCACCGGCTTTCAACCAAACAGAATGTGCTGTTGGCCCAGTTGCGTGAACAGGGCGAACGCATCGAAAAGCTATCCAAACTAGAACATAATCTCATTAAGGAAGTGCATCCGCAGGTCAACGAAATCAAGGAGGGAATGGAGGCGATGATTGCGGTGGTCAAAGAAAATTCTGAAAACCATCCGCCCACAGCCATAAAGCGGGGACGTTAGACCGGACGGCAAAGATCGGGTTACACCTTATAGGAAATTCTCCGCACGTAGTCCAATGTCCTGGATATGAAAAAAATCCTCTATTTAACCGGCATCATCACCCTTCTCTCCACCACCGGATGCATTGTCCCGGAAGGCGATCGGGGCGGGCACGCGAGATATGAGCATAGTGACGGCTATAGCGCGGGACCGCCGGCAGTTGTCGTTCGGAGTCCGGAGGTAGTGGTGCGCCCGCCGGAAGTCATCGTTCGCTAACCAGGCGTGCGGTTTCCCGCAACCACGGCGTGGAAAAATGAATAACCGAAGCAATTCAATATAAAAAGCAACCTCTAGATTCCTTTGGGTCGTTTTGTTTCGCTGGACCTTACTTTTGCATGTCGGCGTTTGGAGAATGGGCCCGAATGGTTGGAAATCTGCAAAATGTCCACTAGGAAAACACCCCATAGTCCTGATCCAGGTTTTCTGCTTATTCTTGAGGCGTGAGAAAGAACACTATTTCACAGGCTGTGAGATTCGCCAGTGGCGCACCAACAACTCGCTCGCATACGTGTCTGCGCATTCTCGTCGCGGAGGACGATTCGGATATCCGCCGCCTGAACACGGAAGTGCTGGCAGATTCAGGCTACCAGGTGGACGCCGCCGAGGATGGGGCCATCGCCTGGGATGCTCTGAATGAAAACCAGTATGATTTGTTAATCACTGATTACGAAATGCCTTTGGTGTCGGGGTTGGAATTGCTTCAGAAGCTGCACGATTCAAGTATGGAGGTGCCGGTCATCATGGCAACGGGAACTCTGCCACACCACCAGTCGGATTGGCGTCCGTGGCTGCAAATCAAGGCCCTATTGCTCAAACCCTACACGTTCACGCAGCTGCTGGAGGCGGTGAAAAATGTATTGAATCCGGTTGCGGGCAACCACCCAGAGATCGCGCCGACCAACTGGCAAGGCCATTCGTGGCCGAACAGCATGCAGCACTGACCAGCCTGTATCTGGGAGGTATGGCAAAAGCAAAGAGAGGGCAGAACCGGTTTCGACCGACGCAGTGAAACTATTGTTCATCAATCTGCCCCCGGGCGGCAAACGCGTTTCAGAAGTCCGTTTTTATGGCTAAGAAGATCAATGTTGGTGTGACCGGATGCGGCTATTGGGGGCCGAACCTGATTCGTAATTTCAGGGTGTTGCCAGACTGCAACCTCAAAATAATGTGCGACCTCAACCCGGCGCGCCTGAAGCATCTTGGATCGCTTTATCCTGAAGTCGAACGTACGACGGATTGCGAACACATGCTCAACGGCGTCAACCTGGACGCGGTCGTCATTGCCACGAGTGTCAAGACCCATTTCCCGCTGGCCAGGGCTGCGTTGCTTGCCGGTAAACATACGTTCATAGAGAAACCCATGGCCACTTCCGTCAGGCACTGCGAGGAACTGGTGGATATCGCCAAAAAAAAAGGCTTGGTGCTGATGGCGGGCCACACTTTCCTATATTCGCCCGTTGTTCGGAAGATCAAGGAGATTGTTGAATGTGGTGACATCGGTGAGATCCGCCACATTTGTGCGCGCCGATTGAATCTGGGACTGTTTCAAAAAGACATCAACGTCGCGTGGGACCTGGCGCCACATGACTTGTCCATTGTTTTATCCATCATGGGGGACATGCCGGATTCCCTGAATTGCAAGGGTAGTGCCCATATTACGCCCGGAGTCGAGGACATCACGAGTATGTACCTGACTTTTTCGCGACGACGTTCCGTTATAATTCACAGCAGTTGGATCGAACCGCGCAAGGTGCGCGAGATGACGATTATCGGCAGCAAGCGCATGATTGTTTATGACGACCTCGCGCCGCTCGAAAAAATACGGGTCTATGACATGCATGTTGATCGACCACCGCATTACGACACATTCGGCGAATTCCAATTTACCTACCATTATGGGGATATGTATGCGCCCTACATCAAGCAGGAAGAGCCATTGAAGACCGAATGCCAGCATTTTCTTGATTGTATTCGACAAGGCACAACGCCCGTGAGTTGCGGCGTCCGAGGGACGGAACTGGTGCGGATTTTGGAAGCCTCCTCCGAATCGTTGCAAAATGGCGGTGCTTCGGTGATGTTTGCAAAGGCGGCAAACGGGCGGCGAAATTCCTTCAAAATTCCAAGCCGGGAGGGCGTCAGCGCTTGACGCGCAGGGATGCGATTCAAGCGTCGCTCCCGAGTATTGCTGGTTTCTTAAGCCTGACTCATTGTACGGGTCAAGGCTGGCGGTATGAAATCCGGGTAGGGTAATACCCCATACCATTTTTCAGCCGCTGGTTTAAGCTCTTGACATGAATAAAAAACCACTATTACCAATCGGAGGCCACGTATGTCGCTAGTTTCTCTTGTCGTAACACTGATTGTCATCGGCGTGCTGCTTTGGCTCGTCAATAATTACATCCCGATGGATGGCAAAATCAAGAATATCCTGAATGTTGTCGTGGTAATCTGTGTCGTCGTATGGTTGTTGTTTGCCTTTGGTGTGCTCAACCATTCGGGCGACATTCGTGTCCCGCAGCTTCACTGACACCAATTGAATCATAATCATCAAGATACCCATCATGAAACACAATAATAACCACGACAACGCACCGAGTGCGGGTCTCTCCCGGGTGCCGGTGCGCTTTGAGTTCAAGCATCTGACAGCCAAGACAGTTTGCATTGCGGGAACCTTCAATCATTGGCAGCCGGAAGCGAAAACGTTGCATACGTCCGGAGCGGGCAACTGGTGGAAGGAAACCTTGCTGGCTCCCGGCACCTACGAATATTGCCTGGTCGTGGACGGCAAATGGATTCCCGATCCGCACGCGAGCGAATCGGTGCCGAATCCGTTCGGCGGCAGAAATTCGATTTTGAAAGTGGCCAGTTCGCCGGAGGCGGCGCATCTGGCGGATGCAGAAAATTTACCTTTGAAGAATACAAGTCAACCATACCAAAAGATATGAACGAACCACATAAAACCACCACGAATGACCTGGGCACACTTGCGGAGGACGCGCGCAACTTGATGGCGGCGACCGCCGACGTGGCCGGGGAAAAAGTCAGCGAAGCCCGCAAACGCCTCGCAGCTGCGTTGGAACGGACCAAGGAAATCGCCAGCCGCGTCCGTGACAAAGCGGTCGAGGGTGCCAAGGCTGCCGACGAAGCCGTACATGAACATCCATACCAAGCCATTGCCATCGGCGTGGGGGTTGGTGTGTTGGCCGGTTATCTCCTCGGTCGCCGGTGCTCCCGCAACAGCGACTAATCTGGCCATGGAAGAAGCCACCGCCAGCCTGCGGCAACTGAAAACGAAGTCGAAATCCATTGCGCGGAGGCTGTTGACCATCGGGGAAAACAGGCTTGAACTGTTGACGGTGGAAGTGCAGGAGGAACGTGAGCGTCTCCTGCACACTTTTCTGCTGGCCCTGGGTGTCGCAACTTTTGGTCTGCTGGCCGGCCTGACCTTCACAGCAACCATTGCGCTTCTGCTGTGGGCCTGGTCACCACTAACCGTGCTACTAACTTTGACTGCCGTGTATGCCGCCACCGCAGTTTTGCTATTCCAACGGCTGATCGCCCTAATGCGGAACTGGCAAACATTTCCCGCCACACTTGACCAACTGCGCAAGGACCGCGCCGTGTTAGAAAAGATTCTCGCATGAGTTCGCTGAAATCGCGCAAACAATTGCTGCTCATGGAAAGCGAACTGAATCGCGCGCAACTGATCCAGGAATGGAAAGCGATGGCGGACGATGTTCGAGTGCTCACCCGTAAAGCTAAGACGATTGGTTCCCTTGCCTCAGCCTCGGCAGTGGTGGTTGCCGGCCTTTCATTCTTTCGCCGCAAAAAAACGACGACGACGGTGGCTGATAAACCCGGCTGGTGGCAGACCATTCTCAAGGGAGCGGGATTGGCCAGTACGCTCTGGGCGGAATTTCGTTCGCCCGATCGCGAATCAAGAGGCAAGTAATTGGCTTTGAAACTGACGGTCATTCATTCTGCAACTAAAACGGCTGAACCGATGGGAGGTTGTGGCTTATTTGAGGTGGTTCCAATTTTCAATTCGACAAAATGCTCACTTCGGTCATCCACGAGGGGAATGGTCTCCGCGTCCAACGGTTGGCCATCGAGGAGGAGTTGATTCGTGGCGGTGCCATCGTCCGCGAGCCGGGTGATCGTTAGGTGATACACGGTTTGGCGGTAGCGATAATGGATTTTGTAGGTCGACCAGCTTTCGGGCAGGCGGGGAGTCAGACGCAGTCGATCGCCTTCAAGGTTTACGCCCAACAATGTTTCGATCAGCAGCCGATACATCCAGCCGGCGGAACCGGAGTACCAGGTCCAACCGCCGCGGCCCATGAGGGGACTGACGGCATAGATATCCGCCGCGACGACGTAAGGCTCAACTTTGTAGGTGGCAATTTGACCGGGAGTTCCACCATGATGGATGGGATTGAGGAGCGAGAAGAGTTTCCAGGCTCGGTGGTTATCACCCATTAGTGCAAAGGCCATGACAGTCCAGATTGCGCCATGGGTGTATTGGCCGCCGTTTTCGCGCACACCCGGAATGTAGCCCTTGATGTAGCCGGGATTGAGCGACGACTTATCAAATGGCGGATCAAACAGCTGGATCAGTTCATCATGTCGGCGAATGAGCCGCTGGTCCACGGCGTTCATCGCTCGACGCGAGCGCTCCGGTTCGCCGGCACCGCTGATCACGGACCAGCTTTGCGGCAGGGAATCGATCTGACATTCTGGATTTGTGGCAGACCCAAGTGGTTCGCCATTGTCGAAATAGGCGCGACGATACCATTCTCCATCCCAGGCATGTAGCTCAATGTTCTTTCGCAATTGTTCCGCTTGGGTGACGCAACGGTCAGCGAAGCTCTGGTCATTGCGAGAGTACGCCAGTTTGCCAAACCTGGTAAGCACATCAAAAAGGAAGAAGGCCAGCCAGACACTTTCACCGCGGCCGTCTTTGCCGACCAGATTCATGCCGTCATTCCAATCACCACAACCCATCAGTGGCAGGCCGTGTTGGCCGAATTTCAATCCGCGTTCAATGGCGCGCACGCAGTGTTGGTAAAGAGTGGCCGATTCTTCGGAACGATTAGGCAAATCATAGTATGACTCCTCGTCCGGCTTGACGGGCCGGGCTTCCAAAAAAGGGATTTTTTCGTCGAGGACGCCGGTATCCGCCACGCAGGAAACATAGTGGCAGGTCACGTATGGGAGCCATAGATAGTCATCGGAAAAATGTGTGCGCACCCCGCGGCCTGAAGGCGGATGCCACCAATGTTGCACGTCGCCCTCGCGGAATTGGCGTGCGGCGGCGCGGAGCAGGTGCTCACGGGTAAGCGCCGGCCCGGCGTGCACCAGCGCCATGACATCCTGCAACTGGTCGCGGAAGCCAAAAGCACCGCCGGATTGATAAAATCCTGTGCGGCCCCAGAGCCGGCAACTCAGGGTTTGATACAGCAGCCAGCCGTTTGCCATCACATTGACGGCGGGATCGGGCGTGTCGACGTTCACCGCGCCGAGAGTTCGGTTCCAATGAGCCCAGACGCCTTCAAGCGCGGCGCGGCTGGCGTCGGTCCGGCGAAAGCGCCGGATGAGAATCTGCGCGTCTGCTGCATTGCGGCCGACGCCAAGTCGAAAACTGGTTTCACGTTCCTCGCCGTCGGCCAAGTTAAAGGCCACTTGCAACGAGCCGCATGGATCCAGTCCCGCTCCGACTTTTCCAGAAAGCCGCTGGCGTTTCATGGCCGCCGGTTGGGCCAGATTTCCGTTGCGACCGATGAATTCTTTCCGGTCGCCGGTGAGCGTGCGGGCGGTCTCATTCACGTCCAGGAACGCAACGCGGTCCGGGAACTCGGTATTGTAATAATTGCGCGCCAGCAGCGCGCCGGTCTTGAGATCCACTTCAGTTTGCACGTGGAGCAAGCTCTTTTGGCGCAGGTCCGCCAACACCCACTCCACATAACCGGTGACGGACAAGCGGCGCGGCCGGCCGGAAACATTGCGAATTTTCAAAACGGAAAATTTCACGGGCGCATCCATCGCCACGTAGACCCATAGCTCGGAGGAAATGCCGTATTCAGTATGCTCAAAGACGGAATAGCCGAATCCATGACGAACCACATAAGGAGTGGCGCCTCGTGCGGGCAACGGCGTAGGCGACCAAAACGTACCCGTTTGGTCATCGCGGATATAAATGGCTTCGCCCGTGGTGTCTTCCACGGGATCATTACTCCAAGGGGTCAGGCGGAATTCATGAGAATTTTCCACCCAGGTATAAGCGGCACCGCTTTCGGAAATCACCGTTCCGAAATAGGGGTTGGCCAGCACGTTGACCCAAGGCGCAGGCGTCATCCGACCCGGTTGAAGGGTAATGACATATTCGTGGCCGTCGCGGGTAAAACCGCCCAGGCCGTTGTCAAAAATCAACTCGCGCGACGGCAATCGCACGGGAGAATCCGGCGACCGGAAGCGGCTGGTGCGCAAGTTCGGAACGGACGGCTCCAGGATACTGCGATGCTCCAGTTGCTCTGCCAGCGTACCTTTTTCATCGTCCAGGACAATACGGGCCGCAGCTTGCAACAGCACACGATCGTCGTTGGGGATTTGTTCGAGACGGCGGACGAAAATGCCGCCGGGCTTGTCCAGCATTTGCGCTTCGATACCGGATGAAATCAACGTCGTAATCTGGTCCTGCAAAGACTGGCGGTAAACCGAGACGTCCTCGTTCACGATGACGACATCAACGGTCAGTCCTTTCATACGCCAGTATGAGTGTGCCTGGATGAGTTGACGGACAATTTCAATTTTCTCCGTGTCGCTGATGCGTAGCAAAACAATAGGCGAGTCGCCGGAAATGCCGTAGCTCCAGAGGCCATTTTGTCCCCGCCGATTGTTGAGCAACAGGCCGGAGCCGGCGCGACGTGCAGAGTCGGCATAAATCAGCGCGCTCGCCAGGTGGCCGTAGAGTTTGGCTTCCGCCTCGGTGATGTCGAGCTGGTGGAGGGTTACCTGGCTGTGCGTCCACGCCAGATCAAAGATGCGGTCGGTCATGCGGGAGCTTTGGTATTTTTCCACGTGCGCCAGGGCGGTTTCCCGGTTCTCGGCCACACCCAAAACCAGGTCAACAATGACCGTTTCAAACGGCGGCAAAGCGATCGTGCGTCGCAGGGCGATGATGGGATCGAGCACGGAACCGACGGTGTTGGACAGTGGCGATATGTTCGTCAGCGCGGCCGGATTGGCCGGCGAGCCGCCTCGCCCAATGAAGCGGGTGCGATCCGTTTCGCAGGAGATATCCCCTTTCTGATCGCCCTGAATCTGCATCAAGTGCAGGAGCCACGGCGGTTTTTCTTCCCGGGAGCGGGGCCGGCGCGTGCAAAGAATGGAGGAAGATTCGCGGGCGAACTCTGTTTGTACGAAAAGATTGCTGAACGCCGGATGCGCGGAGTCCGCGTCCGGCCTGGTGAGCACGACTTCCGAATAACTGGTCAACTCAATCTCCCGCGCCGCCGAGGATCGATTGGTGATCCGGATGCGCCTGAGCTCGACGTCGTCTTCCGGGGATACGCTGATTTCGGTATGGACTTCAAGACCAGCATGAAGATGGCGAAATTCCGCCCGGGCCTGTGTGAAGATGGCTTCGTAGCCTTTCGTCATTTGCAAGGTGGGTTGATAGGCGGTGGACCAGAATTCTCCAGTCGCCATATCACGCAGATACACAAACATTCCCCAGCAATCGCGGGTGGCATCTTCACGCCACCGCGTAACAGCCATATCACGCCAACGGCTATAGCCACCGCCGGCGCTGCTGATGACGACATGATAGCGACCATTCGACAGCAGATGAACTGACGGTGCCGGCGCACTGGGATTCGTGAACACGCGCATGACGCTTTCACCCTCGCCTGAAGGAGCGCGCGATTCTTCCATTTTTAAATCCTCGACGAATACGCTCGCGACGGTTTTGGGCACACGCTCCTGCAACAGCAGGTCCGCCGCCCTAAGCAGCGGGCAGGCCATGAAACGGCGCTGCATCGGATTGTGGTGAAATAGATTTGCCAGTGCGAGCAGACTCATGCCCTGGTGATGCGCCATGAACGAACGGATGGTCGCGCTGGTTTCATCCGGCGGCACCCGCGCGGGGGTGTAATCCACCGCCTCGTGAAAGCCATAAGCGCCGGCACGTCCCTCGGCGGCCAGTCGTTGTAAATTGTCGCATGCTGCCACCGGCGAGATCATCAGGGCCATCGCCGTCGCGTAAGGCGCGATCACGAGGTCGTTGGCTAGTCCGCGCTGCAAGCCAAGGCCCGGCACCCCGAAGGCGCGATATTGATAATTCAGCTGGGCATCGGTCCGGTTGTAGCCAGACTCGGAAATTCCCCAAGGCACGCCACGCAGCTTTCCATATTCAATGTGTTGCTGCACGACGGCGCGACAGGTGCAATCGAGCAGGGTATTTTCATAGTTGGGCATGACCAGCAGTGGCATCAGGTACTCGAACATTGATCCGCTCCAGGAGACCAGGACGGGTTCGCCGCGCGAAGCAACAAGCAGACGGCCCAGCGAGAACCAATGATCCTGCGGAACCTGACCCAGGGCGATGGCGACGTAGCTGCACAACCGCGCCTCCGAAGCCAGCAGATCATAATAGCCGGTGTCGAAGCGGTGTTCGGTGACATTGAACCCGGTGTAAAATAAATTCCGCACCGGGTTAAAAAGAAAGGCAAAGTCCATTGCGGCCAGTTCGTCACATTGTCTGGCTAGAGCTTCGAGCGCCAGCAGCCGTTGTCGCGCGTGGTCGCTGGCTTCACGCAAACAACGCGCGAGTTCACCATCGCTATCGCCAGCAATTACGAGCGGGTCAAGCAACTGCTCCATCATCGAGACTTCGCGCAGCGTGGGCACTTTGTCGAGATCGTCGAGTTTTTCCTCCAACGTGCTGGCGGCCGCCGTAAGGAGGTTCCGACTCATCTTTGCTGTATGCTTTTCGCTTTGCGCTTTTGCCGCCAGAGCCTCCTTGCGCCGGTTGCTGGAAATCGCGATCGGCAAAGCCACCCACGGCGCGAGAAATCGCAATTCCGCCGAATGTTGTTCGCAATCACGCTGTAAGTTATTTGCCCACCGGCTGATTTCTTTGTCCTCATTCGCCAGTGCAGCTGCGATTTTGGTGGCGTGACTCGTGGCCGTTTCCAACAGGGCGAACGAGGCGCACAGGCCGGAAGGCGCTTGCTGCAACGTGGTATTGAGCTCGTGCAGCAATTCGTTTTCGGGGGCCAATTCCTGGAGGACATTTACCGTGTCACGCAAACCGGCAAGTATGCGGTGGGTGTAAATTGAGTCTCCGGCCTGTTCCCGCAAACCGGCACCAAGTGTCAGCAAGTGTCCGGCAAGGTTGCCGCTGTCCACACTTGAAATATAAAGTGGGAGCAGTGGCTTGAGCGTCCGGGTTTCATACCAGTTATAAAAATGGCCGCGATGCCGGTCGAGCCTTTGCAGTGTAAGGAAGGCGGCTTGTGTGCGTTGGATCAAACTGGCGAGCGATAGATAGCCGAAATCCCGTGCGGCCAGATTGGCCAGCAGTGCGAGGCCCATGTTTGTGGGCGAAGTCCGTGCCGCAATTGTCGGGACGGGAACTTCCTGGAAGTTGTCAGGAGGAAGCCAGTTCTCCTGTGCGTTGACGAAGGTGTCAAAAAAATGCCAGGTCGTGCGGGCGGCGCGGCGCAGAAAGGCCAGTTGAGCCGGAGATAAATCCGGTGTTGCGGCTTCAATCGGCTGGCTGATCCACCAGGCAATCCACGGTGCCACGAGCCAGACAAGAAGCAGCGGCAGCGCAAAAATAAGTTGGGCCGGGTGCCGGATGAGGAGGAAGAGTCCGGTGCCCAGTGCAACGACCGGGGCAATCCACATGGTGATATAAAAATCGGGGAGGTCAGTGCGGGCGGTCCGCTCGGAATCGCTCGAAGTTTGCCATTCAAGGAGGCGTTTGCGCGTCACCAGCAAACGCAGCAATGTCCTGCTGATGGCATCCAAGCTAATGAACGCGTCGTATGCCAGAAAGGCCAGGGTCAGGAAGATCTGGCCGAGCTGCCGCGCCCCCGAGTTGGCCACGCCGTGCAGATGCATTGCCCACGGCAAATCGCCCGGTTTGCGCAGAGCATTGATCACTTCTGCCAGCAATCCGGGGAGCGAAATGATGCCCAGTACCAGAAGCAAGCCCAGACCCCCGAGTTCCGGCACAACCAGCCAACTGCCCAACAACAAGAGCAAAAAGGCTGGCGGGACAAGACTGCGGCGCAGGTTGTCAAAAATTTTCCATTGAGACAGCACGGAAAGTGGATTGGCAATCTGCCGTGCGTCCGAAGCGGGGACGCGCGGAAGGAGCCATTGCGTGATCTGCCAGTCGCCGCGAATCCAGCGGTGACGGCGGTTCATGTCCACATTGTAGCGGGAAGGAAATTCTTCGTAGAACTCCACGTCGCACACGAGGGCGGAACGGGCGTGGCAGGCTTCCAATAAATCGTGGCTGAGAATGGTGTTCTCAGGAAAACGTTTGTCGATGGCGCGTTGAAAGGCGTCCACATCGTAGATCCCTTTGCCAATAAAAGAGCCTTCGCGAAAAACATCCTGGTAAACGTCAGACACTTCCCGGGTGTAAGGATCAATACCGGCATCCCCGGCAAACAGCCGCACGAACCAAGAGCGCCGGGCGCTGGGCAGGCTCACCCCGACACGCGGTTGGAGAATTCCGTAGCCTTCGTGAACAATCCCGCGCGCCTCATCGAATACTGGACGATTCAATGGGTGGGCCATGGTACCGACAAGTTGTCGCGCGGCTTCACGGGGTAATTGCGTGTCAGTATCGAGGGTGATGACATACTTGACCTCCGGCAGGATAGCGGTATCGCCGACGATCTCGGAGAAGCGGTCGCGTGCGCCGCCGCGCAACAGGGCATTAAACTCCATGAGCTTTCCTCGCTTGCGTTCGAAACCCATCCACAAGCCTTCACTGTTGTTCCAGCGGCGCGGGCGATGAATCAGAAAAAACAAGTTCTCTCCTTGAGAAACATATTTCAGGTTCAACGCCTCGATTCCGGTACGTGCCCGTTGCAGTAAAATTTGATCATCCGGCACAGTTTCGACAGGCGCATCCCGTAAATCGGTCAACAACGCGAAGTGAAGATGCCGATCGCGGTTTGCGAGATGATGAATCTCCAAGGTCTCGATCAGCTGATCCACCCCTGCAATGCTTGAAAGAATGGTGGGCACGACCACCATGGTGCGGCAATGGTCAGGGATGCCATCGGAGTAGTCCATGCGCGGGAGCAGGCTGGGTTTTACCAGCAGGGTGGACAGCCAGTTCATCAGGGCGACCCCGAGTTGGCTCGCACAAAGCAAGAAAACCAGCGTGAATAAAATGAGCTTCCAACCCTCCACTCCGAGCGTCTGAGCATGCCGAAAAAACCCGGATGTGGCCACCAGGGTAAATACTGCGACCCCGCCCGCGTAGAACAGCAGCGGAAACCGGCGGATGCCGCGTTCAATGATCGTCCGCGCAGGCCACCGGACATTCGCCACCCGCGCGAGCCGGGGTAGCCCCTTGTCAATGAGATAGAAACCAACGTGGGCGGTTCGGTCGCCGGCCCCCTTTTCGCGGGCACTGTGGGCGGCAAGCTGCACGGCTCGCCGGGCGATTTCCGCTTCGGAAAGTCGGCTGTGACGGGCAAGGAACTCAACGGCATGCCGATAACAATCGCGCGTGGAAAAATCCATGAGACTGTAAACATCGGCCGGGTCGCCAAGCAAAGTCATCTCCACCAGACTCAAACTTTCCACGAACTCCTTCCAATCCATCGAGCTCAAGAAACGCAGACTGGTAATGCTGTGGCTGACGGAGACCTGGTCAGCCGCCTGGTTTTGGCTTTCCAACTGGACGAGTTGTTCGATAGATAAACCTTGTTGGCCAAGCCGTTGTTCAAGCCAGCCGCGGGCGAGATGCAATACCGGACTTTGCCGGGACAAACGCTGGCAAAATTCCGCCACAAACGAACTGGACAAGGGCAGGTCGGATTTCGCCATATCCGCGACCACGATGACGAGGTGAGGGGGATTCTTCTCGGCCATCTCCTGCAGACGGTTGACCCACAGATGCGCCCGATCGCGATCCTCTCGTGCGAGCGCCAGTCGCGTGGTGACGCGCTGGAGATTTTCGATTAGCCCCAAACGCAGCATGATGGGAATGGCCCACAGTTCTCCAAGCTTCAAGGAATGAATCGTCTGATAGGCGGCGATGAAGGCGCCCAACGGGCCGGCATCAATCTGGGCGTCTACATGCGAAATCAATTCAAGCACGATGTCATAGACGCGAGGGAGACCGGCGGAAGGACTATTCAACAAGCGGGGCAACTCCCGGCTGTAACCGCGCGGCAGGTGCCGCCGGGCCATTTGGATTTGTTCCTCGATCACGTAAAAGTTGTCGAGGAGCCATTCGGCGGCGGGCGTGATGCGCCGGCCTGGTTTCACCTCGAGAGTGGCGAGGTTAAAGGTTCTTAAAATGTCCTCATTTTGCCCCAATCGGCTCAGCAAATTATTGGAACCCAAACGGGTGATAACCTGATGACTGGCTGCGAGTGCCCTGGCATGACGTGCAAGTTGATCAACACTGAATAACTCGGCCCGCAGGGGAGGCTCGCCCGCGCCGGGGCTCGGCCGTGAATGGTTGATAAACCAATTTTGGAGGCGCAACGGCAATGTCTGCCTTTTATTTACATTTTCGGTCATGATTCATGAATTATCTGGCGGCGGAGGACATTCAAAAGCATTCCTGCGTGCCTGTCGAAACGGGCCAGAGAGGCTGATTTCCAATTACGGCACACCGCCGAATGGGTTACACAATATGGTCCAGCCGCTTTGGCAATGATTTCTACGGTCAGGATGGCCTTTATGGTCGACGCGGAATATGGGGTATTTACCCCATTTAAAGTGCTGCCAGGAGACAAGTGCAGGCTGGGCGAGCCGAAAGGGAATTCTCCTGGTAGGGTTACACCCCATAGCGGTTGAAAGTGTGACGGGACTACTCTGATCACATAAACAACAAGGAATTTTCCCCCAAACAAACAAAGAACAGATTATGTTGCAAAGCCTAAAACAACTCTATGGAAACAAGCTTGGCGCGTCCGATGGCGACATCGGGCAGGTGAAGGATTTCTATTTTAACGATCATAATTGGGCCGTTCGATATGTAGTCGCAGACACGGGAAACTGGTTGGCGGGGCGACAGGTGCTGATTTCGCCGCATGCTTTTGGCGGAATCCATCCAGCCGGAAAAGTCTTGCTTGTGAAGCTGACCCGCAAACAAATCGAAGACAGCCCGTCGATTGAGATGCACAAGCCGATATCGCGGCAATACGAGGCGGAATACCACCACTATTACGGCTGGCCCTCCTACTGGGAGGGTGACGGGTTGTGGGGTGGCACGCGTGGCTTTCCCGTATTGGAAACGCCCGCTAAATTTTATCCGGGTGAAGCACCCGTAGCGACCGCACCAAAACTATTCCCGGCTGACGCGCATCTGCGCAGCACCCAGGCGGTGAGCGGCTACCATCTTCAGGCCACCGATGGCATCGTCGGCCACGTTTGTGATTTTATGATTGATGACAAGAGCTGGGCCATCAATCAACTGGTCATTAAAGTCGGCCACCGGTTTACCGGTAAAGAGGTGCAGATACCGATGAGCCAAGTCGAGCGGATTAGCTACAACGAATCGACAGTTTACGTGAAACTCACCGGGGAAGCCGTCGAGAAAAGTCCCGAACTCCGGGTTGTTCCCCGTGGCGCGGTCGTCGCTGCTGAACCCATCCTTGCTTTATGAAACATAATAAGTACCCCCAGGATCAGACCCAAAAGGCGGCCCGAGCAACACGACTTGCCTCTGCGCCCGACGAAAGCGCCTTTATTCCGTCACCCGACGAAGTGGCTAGAAGAGCCTATTTCGCTTATGTGAACCAAGGCTCGCTCGAAGGCCACGAGGTGCAACATTGGTTGACGGCGGAGGCGGAATTGATCGCGGAACGCAAGCAAACCAGGATTCACGGCTTTCATAACAAGACTTGAAATTGAATTAAACTACCAAACCTCCAATCAGCATCGAAAGACTTGTAACTATATGAATAACAACTCGCTAATAGAACCGCCCAAAATGTATGAAACCGAAAACGACATCTCCAAGGGGCGCCGCACGGAATTGAATGCGTTGATGAATCAGCGACTGGCATCCGCGGTGGATCTGCAGATGCAGATGAAGCAGGCGCATTGGAATGTCAAAGGTCCCAGTTTCATCGGGCTGCACGAGCTCTTCGACAAAGTAGCCGAGGCGGTAGAAGACTATGTTGATCAAATTGCCGAACGTATTGTGCAACTCGGTGGGGTTGCGGAAGGCACGGTTCGCATGACAGCGGCTCGCACTCGTCTCACCGAATACTCCCCCGAGATTTCCGAGGGCATGGCGCATGTTGAGGCCGTGGCCCGCGCGCTGTCCACCTTCGGCCAGGAAGTCCGCAATACAATCAACGAGGCGGACGAATTGGATGACGCCGACACGGCAGACCTGTTCACCGAAATCTCACGCGGTATCGATAAATGGTTATGGTTCGTGGAAGCCCATTCTCAGGCCTCCAAATAATGGGAAAAGGCAAACCAGGGAGAATTCCGTCCTGAAAGAGATGAAGAAAGCGCACTGCGAAGCCAATGTGTTTGGGGCTTAAGCCCCTCTGGTGAATTGAGAATAGAACACAATTCGTCCGCAGCAGCACGAGGAAGATAAACTCAAAAAACAGTCATGAAAACGCCCTTCAGCAAATTCGCGGCCACGGTGCAAACAACGGTTTTTCCACAAACGCTGCACCAATTGCGTCCAGGTCCGAAGAGTGCCACTCCCAGCCCGAAAGCTCCAAAGCAGGACAATCCATTTTCCAAGTCCCGCGACACGCAAGACAATCGTGGGACGAGTGAAATGAAGGCCTCTCGCACTTCGCCATCGATCCCAGCCACGCCTAATAATTAATCCATGAAAAGGGCTCCAGTGAAGCAAGATGTCTTGGCAGAAAAGTCTCCCAACCTGAGCTTGGTTACTCGCAGAATAGTTCGGGAGCGCGCAGTAGAACTGGCAGTGATCAATGGGCGTTCGGCTCAGGATGTCTGGCGCTCTGATTGGGAACAGGCCAGACAGGAATTGTCAGGTAATGTCGAGCCGGCCGCTAACGAAGCCACTCTGGAAGCGACGGCCGAATTACAACGCAGGAATCCGGTATCTGGCACAACCGGCCGAAAGGTACAGGCATCATCCGGTGTCGAAGGCGACCAAGCGGTCGCCAACGATAACGAGAGCCTGGCTGACGAAGGCGCCGCCGGCGCAGAGCTTGATCAGGCGCGGCTGGTCACCGGCCTCACCGCCCCGGGAAAGGGCGTGATTCCACCAATTATCACCGATCCGACCGCCGACCAGCCCAGTGAAATTTCGGGTAAAGCGCGCGGCAGCCCATCGGCAATGCTTTATTCACTTATTGCCGCACAACCTTTCTTCAAGGGATTAAATACCAGGCAATTGAAACTTCTCGCCGAGTCGGCCTTGGAAATGCAATTCGAAAAGGATCAGGTGGTTTTCAAAGAAGGTAGTCCAGCCAACCGGTTTTATTTGATCTTGAGCGGCAAGGTGGTGCTCGAATCGGAAAACGCCGATCACAACATGATCTCCATTCAGACCTTGGGACCTGGCGAAGACTTAGGTTGGGCGTGGCTCTTTCCACCCTATTCTGTGCACTTGAACGCCCGCGCATTGGAACCAACGCGCACAATTTTTTTCTATGGCACCCGGCTTCGCGAACAGTGCGAGGACGACCACGAATTGGGTTATCAACTCCTGCAACGCGTCGCTCAAGTGGCAACCCAATGTCTTCGCATCACGCAGCAACGGCTGATGGAACTGGCTGACCCGAGGAACCAGCAAGAATAGACTCCTATGCGTGGATTTCTGTATCTGCTTTTTCTTACGTGCCTGTTTCTACTCTTGATCTGCACGGATTTGGCTCACTGGACGTTGTCCGGGTTTCAACCGGCGATGTTCCTGGTCCCCCGGGGATTTCCCGATCCGGTCGAACATTGGAGCAATAAGCGAACCTCTCAAGCAATCAATCGACTCGTACGGGAAGGTTGAGGCCTTCAGAAATAATCCTATGCCAGGAACTTCGAGCCGTGAAATTCATTTGGTTTCCCGTCCCGGCGGAATGCCAACACCCGCCAACTTTAAGCTGGCACGCGTCGAACTGGAGCCATTGTCCGGACAGCAGGTGTTGGTTCGAAATCTCTTCATCTCGGTGGACCCCTACATGCGTGGTCGCATGAACGAAGGCAAATCGTACGTGCCGCCGTTCGCGTTGAACCAACCGCTCGAAGGTGGTGCCGTTGGAGAAGTCATTGAATCGCGCGCGAACCGGTTTAAACCGGGAGATGCCGTCATCTCTAATTTCGGCTGGCGGGAGAACTTCATCGCTTCGCCGGGCGAATTGCGTCACGTCAGCCGCGAGGTTGAGCCGCTTTCGGTGTATCTCGGGGTGTTGGGTATGACCGGCATGACAGCCTGGGCAGGGCTGAATCTGGTGGAGGTGAAATCCGGCGACGTTATTTTTATCTCGGGAGCCGCCGGGGCGGTCGGTAATGTCGCCGGGCAACTGGCGAAATTGCGCGGTTGCAAGGTCATCGGGTCCGCCGGCTCCATGGAGAAGGTCGAATTTCTGCGGGAAGCATGCGGTTTTGACATTGCGTTTGACTACCGGACCGGACCGGTCTTCGAACAACTGAACCTGGAAGCGCCGGACGGCATCGATGTTTATTTCGACAATGTTGGCGGCGAAACGCTTCAGGCGGCGCTATCAGTATTGCGGCTGCATGGCCGGATCATCGCTTGTGGCGCCATTTCCGGTTACAATCAGGATAAGCCACAACCCGGTCCGAACAATCTCTCCAACATAATCGCAAAAAGACTGACGATGAAAGGTCTGATGGTCCGGGACTGGCTGGAACGACGGGGTGAATTTGAACAGGAAGTCGGCGATTATTTCCGTGCAGGCAAACTGAAGAGCCGGGAAACCGTGGTCATCGGAATTGAAAACGCGGTGGACGCGTTCATCGGTCTTTTCGCCGGCAAAAACATTGGCAAGCTGGTCGTTAAGCTTGCTTGAACCGGTGCTTCGTTCGCGGCGAATACCGTTAACCGGGAATGCCAATTTCTGCCAGCAACGCCTTGACGCCGTTCCAAGTTATTCCCACCCCAATACACAGCATGATAAACGCCGACAGCCGAACGACGACCATCATGCCGGTTAGACCGATTCGTTTACCCACGCGCTGGGCATAGCGGTAAGTCAGCAAAATTGATAGCGCGATGATGCCGGTGCCGATGAAGGCGGCGAGCAGTTGGATCATCGCGTGTTGGAATGTATGAGCGTGGTTGGCCCCAACGGTGATAGCCACTGAAATAACCCCGGCGTCAATCGTCAACGGCATCGTGAGCGGGGCGAACGCATGGCCAAATGCGATTAACTTGGCATGTGCCGGGTCGATAGTCGCATCGGCTGGTTTGGGGGCTTCAGCCGAAAGAAGCTTCCAACCTAGGGCACAGACTACGGCACCGCCCGCGACCTGAACGAGGGGTATCGAAAGGCCAAACAAACGCAGCACGAAGGAGCCGAGCAGCATCGCCGTCAGCAAGAGAATGAACGAGTAGAAGGCGATGCGTTTCGCGAGATCGGCACGTGTTGATTCGTCGCAGCCGGGTGTCATGCGGAGAAAAATCGGGGCGTCGCCCAACGGGTTTACAACCGGCAGCAACGCCCCGACCATTAGCAGGATCGCACCCGTGAGTTGGCCGAAGTCAGACCAGATCATTGGCTCGCGTTTCCTTCAAGGATACTTTCAATTTCGGCGGTCGATTAGGCGGCCACTGCTTGTGATTTTTGGCTGGTGTTCACCGGCTGATGTGTTTGGATCGCCTCCGGATTGGTGCGACTGATGATTTCGCGCGCGTGCACCGTCTCCACATCTGAGCCGTGGGCGATGAGGACATATCTGCCGCTCTTTACGGCTGTCTCGTATTGTATAATGCTGTCCTTCGGGATGCCCATGCTGTAAAGACCCGCACCCAGGGCGCTTAAACCGCCCACCACCACCGCGCCTTCCAGTGCCCCGACGATCCAACCCACGAGCGGTCCAGCCACGAGCAGCGGCCCGACACCTGGAATCAAAAAGAAGGCGGAGCCAAACAACAAGCCCCAAAACCCGCCCCAGAAGGCGCCCAGTTTTCCCCAGTATTTCATCCGGTCACCCATGTTGTAGTAGCCGACGACATTCTCATCGGTGTGATAGTCGCGACCGACAATGGATAGCTTCTTCATGTCGAACCCGGCTTGTTGGAGTTCCTTGACGGCGATTTCGGCTTCAACGTGAGATTTAAAAATCGCCACGACGGAGTTATTTTTGGTCATAAGTAATGTTTTTTGGTTCTGGTTATTCGTACTCATGACACTTTAGGGTGGAACTTACGTTCCACCATGGGGTCTTCACCCCATGTTATTGGCACGTGTTTCCACGTAAGCTCTTTCATTATGAGCTATCAAAGTGTCAATCCTGCCAACGGTAAACTCATCAAGAAATTCAAGGAAATTACCAATAAACAACTGGAAGCGGCCCTTAAAACCGCGGTTACCTGTTTTGCGACGTGGCGGCAGAAGTCATTTGCCGAGCGAGCAGCCGTGGTCGGCAAAGCCGCCGCCATTTTGTGCGCGCGGGTGGACGAATTTGCCCGACCGGTCACGCTGGAAATGGGCAAGCTTATCGGCGAGGCGCGTGGGGAAGTGCTGCTCTGTGCGGACATTCTCGACTACTATGCCAGGAACGCCGAGGGTTTCCTCGCACTACAAACGCTCAAGCCGGGTTCGGGTCAGGCCGTGATTGAAAGCACTCCGTTCGGCGTGCTCTTTGGCGTGCAGCCCTGGAACTTTCCCTACTACCAACTCGCTCGTTTTGCCGCGCCCAATCTCATGGCCGGCAATGTGGTGATGGTGAAGCATGCGGGGTGCGTTCCACAGTGCGCCATTGCCTTTGAAAAACTTTGGCGCGAGGCGGGTGCACCCGCAGGCGCCTATACCAATTTGCTGATTTCTTACCAGCAAGTGAATGCGGTGATTGACGATCCACGCGTTAAAGGGGTGGCTTTAACCGGAAGTGTGGAGGCCGGAAAGAGCGTTGCGGCGCGAGCGGGACAAAATCTCAAGAAATCCACGATGGAACTTGGTGGCAGCGACGCTTTCATCGTGCTCGAGGATGCCGACCTCGACAAAACCGTCAAGTGGGCCGTGTGGGCGAAAATGAACAACACTGGCCAGTGTTGCGTAGCAGGGAAGAGATTTATTGTGGTCGAATCATTGGCTGATAAATTTCTCGCGAAATTTCAGGTTGCGCTGGCTGCGTTTAAAGCCGGGGACCCGATGGACAAGGCAACGACGCTTGGGCCGCTTTCCACCGAAGCGGCCTTGGTGCAGCTACTGGGGCAGGTCAAGCGGGCCGTTGCCAAAGGAGCAAAGGTCGTTCTGGGTGGCAAACGGATCGACTGCGCGGGTTCCTACATGCAACCGACGATCCTTACGAATATCAGGCCCGCCAACCCCGCTTTCCGGGAGGAGTTTTTCGGTCCGGTCGCACTTGTCTTCCGTGTCAAGAATGAGGATGAAGCAGTATCGCTGGCGAACGATTCCGAATTTGGCCTGGGCGGTTCGGTTTTCACCGCCAATGTCGCGCGCGGCAAACAGGTGGCCAGCCGCCTGGATACGGGCATGGTGTTCATCAACCACCCAACATGGACAGCGGCGGATCTGCCGTTCGGCGGCATCAAGAACTCTGGTTATGGACGTGAACTTTCCAGCTTAGGCATCCAGGAATTCGTGAACAAGAAACTCGTGCGCGTGGCTTCCATTGACGCGCCGGCCTAAAGTGATTTTTGCCACACATCGCAGAATTTAGAATTATGACCCACTCACGCAGAATAAACCATCCAATGAAAAATCCCCTATTCGCCATTGTCTTAGCCGGATTGGCACTCGGCTCACTGAAATCCAGCCAGGCAGCTGTTGAAGAATACAAGATCGACCCGGTTCATACGTGGGTCGGTTTCACCGTTGGGCATTTTTTCACCAAAGTACCCGGTTATTTCCCCCAAGTGAAAGGAACCATTGTGGTGGATCGTGACCATCTGGAAAACAGCAAAGTTGAGGCTGTCATTGGAACGGCCAGCATTACAACGAACACGAAGATGCGCGACGCCGATCTGCGCTCCACCAATTTTTTCGCCGTGGTTCAATTTCCAACCATGACTTTCAAAAGCGAATCGTGGAAAAGCACTGGCGACAATACTTTCGACGTTGTGGGCACGCTTACCATGAAGGACGTCCCAAAGGAAGTGGTTCTGAAGGTCACGTCGCTGGGTTTTGGTCCCGGCATGAAAGGTGCCTCAATCTCCGGTTGGGAAGCTTCGCTCACCTTGGATCGACGAGATTTCAACATCACGGCGGACCAGGGTTTGATAGGCAACAAGGTGGATGTGCTCATCAATGTTGAAGCTGACTTGCGCTAGCTAACAATGATTAAAAAAGAGCCCGACACGTGTAAAAGCGCGGGGTGTTGTTTAAATGTGTTCACGAGCGGATCAAAGAGAAAATTAAATGAAAAATAGAATGACAGCGGCGGTAGTGGTGCAGTTCGGAAAACCTTTGGAGTTGCAGGAATGGGATGTCCCCACTCCTGGGCGGGGGCAAATTCTTATCAAGACCGAAGCTTGCGGTGTCTGTCACACGGATGTTCATGCCTGGCATGGCGACTGGCCTGTCAAACCGAACCCTCCCTTCATTCCTGGCCATGAGGGAATCGGCGCGGTCGTCGCAGTCGGAGCGGACGTTACAGCCGCGAAAGCAGGGGACCGCGTCGGCGTGCCCTGGCTTTACTCAGCCTGCGGTCATTGTGAATATTGTTTATCGGCATGGGAAACAGTATGCCCGGACGCACAGTTCGGTGGCTACACCCGGAACGGTGGCTTCGCGGAATACATGATCGCTGATCCTAATTACGTCGCTCACATACCGGCCGGGCTGAAATCTGCGGAGGCGGCTCCGATCATCTGTGCCGGCATCACCACATATAAAGGGATCAAGGAGACTGGAACGAAACCCGGCCAATGGATTGCGATTTCCGGCATCGGCGGTCTGGGGCATCTGGCAATCCAATATGCGAAGGCCATGGGTCTGCACGTTTGCGCGATTGACGTTGATGACGGCAAGCTTGCCCATGCCAAGCTGGTTGGGGCGGACTTTGTCGTGAATGCCAAGGCCAGCGACCCAGTTGCAGCGGTCAAGCTGGGAACAAATGGTGGAGCGCATGGAGTATTGATTACGGCACCGTCTCTCGGGGCTTTCAAACAAGGCATCGGCATGACGCGCAAGCTGGGGACTTGTGTGCTCATCGGGCTCCCGCCCGGCGAGTTCCCAACGCCGCTATTCGATGTCGTATCGAACTGTATCAGCATCCGGGGATCGTTTGTCGGCACCCGCCAGGACATGGTCGAAGCGCTTACCTTCGCTGCCGAAGGCAAGGTTAAGGCAGATATCGAGCTGCAACCACTTTCAGCAATCAACCAAGTTCTTGAGCGACTGGAGCAAGGGAAGGTGGCGTCACGCGTGGTTATCGATTTCACCAATGGCTCAAAAGGTAAGTGAGAGTGGCTGCGAGAGCGGGAAGCACGCAATCGGGCGCGCGGGGCATGAATCCGAGAACAGTCATTCTCACAAGACAGGTGGAGGCGCACCGCAGCGGGCGTATCGGGTGGTTGCGTGCCGCCGTGCTTGGATCGGACGATGCCATCGTCTCGACCTCCAGTCTGATGATTGGTGTGGCGGCATCCTCAGCTCCGAAGGTGGCGATCCTGGTCGCAGGCGTGGCGGGACTGGTTGCCGGAGCGATGTCAATGGCTGTAGGCGAATACGTTTCGGTAAGCTCACAACGCGACGCAGAGCAGGCGGATATCGGGCTTGAAAAACAAGAGCTTGCTGCGCAACCGCAATCAGAATTGCAGGAGTTGGCGATGATTTACGTCAAACGCGGTCTCGAGGAGGAACTGGCGATGAAAGTTGCCGAGCAACTCAGCGCGCACGACCGGCTTGGCGCACACATGCGTGACGAACTCGGAATTGACCAGGCATCCCTTGCACGTCCGATGCAAGCGGCATGGATATCCGCCGCCAGCTTTGCCTCCTTCGCCGTAGTCCCGATCTTGGCTCTGTTCGTCGCCCCGCCAACTCTCCGCATTACCACGATTGCGACCTTCTCGTTGGTTAGCCTCGCGGTGCTGGGTGCGTTTGGTGGTCACCTGGGCGGCGCGCCGCTCAGCCGGGCGGCGTTACGAGTCACTCTCGGTGGCGCCCTGGCCATGTTAGCGACTGCCACAATCGGACGAATCCTCGGCATTTCTGTTGGCTGAAACTTGATGAATGTTCAAACTGCGATAATTCATTTCCAGCTGAAGGATGAGGCTCGTGGGCTTAAAGTAGTGCGGCAACGTAACCGGAGGAAGCCATGCACGCAATGCTGCTAAGGAAAATTGGGGCTCCATTGGAATCGACGGAACTTGCCGATCCGCAACCCGGGTGCGGTGAGATTCGGGTAAAGGTGTCTGCGTGCGGTGTATGTCGGACCGACCTGCATGTCGTGGATGGCGAGCTGCCAGACCCGAAAGTGCCGATCATTCCAGGTCATGAGATTGTCGGCCGGATTGATTCCATCGGTGCCGGCGTCAAGGGATTTGAAATTGGGGAACGCGTCGGCATTCCATGGCTGGGTCGCACCTGCGGTGTCTGCGCATATTGCCTCGGCGGACAGGAAAACCTCTGCGACCATCCACTGTTCACTGGGTACACCCGTAACGGTGGCTATGCAACGGCGACGATCGCCGATGCACGCTTTGCGTTCCCGCTCGGAGAGGCTGGCGAGGACGTCGCACTCGCCCCGTTGCTTTGCGCCGGCTTGATTGGCTGGCGTTCGCTGACGATCGCGGGAGCCGGCAAAAGGATCGGACTCTATGGTTTTGGAGGTGCTGCCCACATTGTGGCGCAAGTGGCCAGATGGCAGGGTAGATCAGTGTTTGCGTTCACACGACCCGGAGATTTGGCAACACAGTCATTCGCCCGACAACTCGGGGCCGTTTGGGCTGGCGGTTCAGACGGGTTGCCACCGGAACCGCTGGATGCGGCGATCATTTTTGCCACCGTCGGTGATCTTGTGCCGTTAGCCTTGAAGGCGGTTCACAAGGGAGGTCGCGTGGTATGTGCCGGAATCCACATGAGCGATATTCCAAGTTTTCCGTATCAGTTGCTGTGGGAGGAGCGGCAGGTGGTATCAGTCGCGAATCTCACCCGGCAGGACGGAATTGATTTCCTGAGCCTGGCTCCAAAGATAGGCATTGTTACCCAGACCACTTGCTATCCACTCGGGCAAGCCAACCAGGCACTTGCCGATTTGCGTGCGGGCCGGTTCGAAGGCGCAGCGGTTCTGGTGGCAAGAGCGAGACCGGCATAGCCAATCGATCGAAAGTCGGGTTTCACCCCATAGCGCACATAGTAAGTTTGCATGATGCTTGTGGCCTATGAATACACTCGAAATCAAAGGCGACTGGAATATCACCAAGGGCAAATTGAAACAGAAATGGGCCAAACTTACGGATAATGATCTCCGTTATACCGAGGGCGAACAGGACGAACTGGTTGGCCGGCTGCAAAAGCTAACCGGTGAAACCCGTGCGGTGGTTGAAAAAGCGATCAAGGAATGCTCCGACGCCTGCGGGTGCAAATAAACGCATACTCCAGGGCGGAAAGGGCCCATCCGGCGGAAGCTCGAAATATGAAAGATCCAATTTATAAGCTTATCGAACTCACGGGTACCTCCAGCACTTTGATCGAAGATGCCGTGGATAAGGCCATGAAGCGGGCGCATAAAACCATCAAAAATCTATGCTGGTTCCAAGTCGTGGAGACGCGCGGTAATATTGAAAAAGGGAAGGTCCATCACTGGCAGGTGACGATCAAGGTTGGTTTTGTGGTGGATAGCTGAACCAATGAAACTGCGCGCAACTGATTCAATAAATCCATCTTGCCCCATGGCGATAAAACCAGTCACACCGACAAACAGAAACGGCAGGCGGCCCATACTGCAGCCGGCTACGAGAAGAGCGGTGTCAGCGTGAAGGACGCCGAAGGTCGCGCGTGGGCCACGCTCAATGAACCCAGCGGCGGCGCTAAAAAGAACGGCTCCGGCCGGAAGCAACACGAATTAAAACAAGGCCAGTCTATGAACACCCAATTTTCGAATCCAACACCAACCGCGCCAGACCCCGATGCCACCGCAGAAACCGCAGTCACGGAGTTCGACGCACTGCTGAAGGACCTCGCCGAACAAAAAGATCTCCATCTGCGCCTCGCTGCCGACTTCGAGAATTTTAAGCGGCGCAGCCGTCAGGAAAGCGAGGCGCGCGCAATCGCGCAAAAGGAGTCTTTTATCGTGGAACTTCTGCCGGTCATTGACAACCTCGAGCGGGCCTTGGCCTCCGGCGCGTCACGGGACTCAGCGCAGTTTCATCAGGGTGTGGAGATGACGCTGAAACAATTGCAACAATTGCTCCGCCAGCACGGCATTGAAAGTGAGGAGATCGTCGGCAAGCCTTTCGACCCGCACCGGCAGGAAGCGCTTTCGCAAGGCCATGACCCGCAGCAACCCGACCACGCGATCCTTGAAGTTGTTCAGCGCGGTTATCGGAAAGGTGCGAAAGTCGTGCGACCGGCCAAGGTAGTGGTTAACGACCTGACACTTACCAAACCCGCCCGCCATGGCCGTTGAATTTAAAGATTATTACCGCGTGCTCGGGCTGACGCCAAAGGCGACGGATGAGGAAATCAAAAAGGCGTTCCGAAAACTTGCGCGCCAGTATCATCCCGATGTTGCCAAGGATAAAAAGTCTGCCGAGGAAAAATTCAAGGAAATCAACGAGGCCAATGAAGTTTTGAGTAATCCGGAGAGCCGGCGGAAATTCGATCAACTAGGTGCCGATTGGAAAACGGGTTCGGAATCACGTCCGCCGCCTGGCCGGGGCGGAGGCCGATCCGCTGGACGCGAAGCGCGCGGCGGAGGGGATGATTTCCAATTCGAGGGCACGGGATTTAGTGATTTTTTCGAGCAGTTTTTCGGGGGACGCGCCGGACGAAATCGTGGTGGATCGCCTTTCGGCGCGCAAGAATACTCCAACGGCCCGGAGCAACCCGAACCAGCGCTCCGCGGCCAGGATGTCCAAGGCGACATTCTGATCACGCTCAATGAGGTGCTGGAGGGTGCCACCCGAGCGATTTCAGTGCGGCGCAACCACGCCAGCAGCGGCCAGGACGAGACGGAAACTCATCAGGTGCGAATTCCCAAAGGAGTCCAGGCTGGCCAGTCCATCCGGGTGCGCGGCAAAGGCGGTGAGGGGTTGGGTGGAGGAACTGCCGGAGACATCTATTTGCGTGTGCGCTATGCCCAGCACCCCGATTGGCAAGTCCGCGGTGCTGATCTAGTGGGTCAGCTGGAATTATCCCCCTGGGAGGCGGTATTGGGGGCGACGGTTTCTGTGCCCACATTGGAAGGCAGTGTTTCCGTGAAAGTTCCCGCCGGCTTTCAGGCGGGACAACAATTGCGCGTTCGGGCCAAGGGTTTGCCCGCAGGCGCTGCCAAACGAGGTGATCTTTATGTCGAGGTCACCATCCAAGTCCCGGCTCAGGTCAGCAAGGAGGAAGAGCGTTTATGGAAAGAACTGGCTGCCACATCCACTTTCAATCCGAGGAAGGTGAAGTGATTAAGGGACCATCCCAATTTCTGCTGGGTTTAACACCCCATTGCGGTCTCACTTTGACAGGCTCAAGCTTTCACCAAGAAATAGAATGAATCCTGACGGTCCAAATTCAAAAAACAGCGCGACCAGCAACGGCATCGGGATCGTGAAAAGCGTAGCTCTGGGGCCGCACGGAGTCAGCCTGTCAGTCCGCGGGCTGTGCAAGAGTTACAACGGAATTGAAGTACTCAAAGGTGTAGATTTCGAGGTCAGCGCTGGAGAAATTTTCGTCATCATGGGACCCAGCGGGGCCGGCAAATCGGTGTTACTTCGGCAGATCATCGGCCTGGAAAAGCCGGATCGTGGGGAAGTTCTGATCGCAGGTCTGCCGATTCAATCGCCGGACGACACCACGCGTTACCGGGTGGCGATGGTTTTCCAATCCGGCGCGCTGTTGACCTCGATGACCGTTGGTGAGAACGTTGGTTTCTATCTGACGCAACATCACCTGAAACCATCCGGCGAAATCGCTGATATTGTTGCCCGGGATCTCGAGGCAGTGGGCCTTGCAGGCACCGAAAATAAAATGCCCGACGAACTCTCTGGCGGCATGCGCAAGCGCGTGGCCATCGCCCGGGCGCTGGCCGTCGAACCGCAGTTGATTCTCTATGACGAACCGACCAGCGAACTCGACCCGGTCTCCTCAGTGAACATCGCGGAAGACATCGTAAAGCTAAATGAGCGGATTCAAGTCACAACTCTGGTGGTCTCCCATGATCGTGACCTGGCGTTCGGCATCGCTAATCATATCGCGATACTTGATTCCGGCCGCATCATCGCGGTTGGCACACCTGCGGAGATCAAAAGCAACCCGGATCCTTGCGTGCAACAATTTCTAAACGCCAGTATTTCCCACACGCTGGCTGTCTTCACACACGAACCTCCGGTTGCTTCCGTTCCCATTCAAGCGCCGGATTGACATCGCTGGGGTGCGGACCCTCTGCGCACGGAAAGGCCGGATGTCAGTTTTCCTTCAGCTGAGATCATTCCCTGGAAGTAGGGTTACACCCCATGGCGGATTCGTGTTTGCACTGCGATGCTCACAGCAGGAAACAGAGATCTTGAACCATTAACACCACCCCAGGAGGAGACATTTAACATGAAACAAAACAGAGCTTTTGCAGTATTGATATCTTTTGTGATTTTAGCAGCCGGCGCAGCACTGGCCTACGCCAGATATAATGTCGGGGCCAACGCGGAAGCGGTCGGGATTGGCGTTGTCGCGGTGGTTCTGGCCCTGATCGTTTCGTCCGCCGTTCAGGTGGCCGATCAGTGGGATCGAGCCGTGATTTTGCGATTGGGTCAGTTTCATGCCCTCAGGGGACCGGGATTGTTTTTCATCATCCCGGTCGTTGATGCGATTCCATACTGGATTGACACCCGCGTCATCACCACCGGTTTCAAGGCGGAAAAAACGCTAACCAAGGACACCGTGCCGGTGGATGTCGATGCCGTGCTGTTCTGGAAAGTTGTGGATCCGAAACGCGCGGCCCTGGATGTCGCCGACTATCAAAGCGCCATTAGTTGGGCCTCGCAAACCGCCCTGCGCGATGTCATTGGGAAGACCATGCTATCGGACATGCTGGAAGGCCGGGATAAAATCAGCGCTTTGCTTCAAAAGATTATTGATCAGCGCACCGAGCCTTGGGGCATCAATGTGATCTCGGTGGAGGTGAAGGATGTTTTGATTCCCTCCGGTCTGGAGGATGCGATGTCCATGCAGGCTCAGGCGGAAAGAGAGCGCCAGGCCAGGGTGATTCTGGGTGATGCCGAGCGGCAGATCGCCGAGAAATTTACCGAAGCGGGCAAGAGCTATGAGCACAATCCGATCGCCTTCCATTTGCGGGCCATGAATATGCTTTATGAGGGTTTGAAGGCGAACTCCACGATTGTAATTGTTCCCAGCACCGCTGTGGAATCCATGCAACTGGGCGGCCTAGCGGGCATGACCGCGCTGACAATGGGTTTGGGCCAGGAACGCGCCAATGGAGACAAGACCGCGAAGCACCCTCCCGCGGTGGAAACACTTCCGCCAAGGGAACATATTAACGGCACCAATCCGTGAAGCCTGGACCCGGGAATACTCAAGTCGGCGAAACACTTCAGGAGCATTCGAAACTCACTTTGCTGAGTGTCGGCATTGCCGCGGACCACGGTGGTTTCGAGTTAAAAGAGTATCTCGTCACGATGCTGCGCACTGCTGGTCATGCGGTAACCGATTTCGGTGCCCACCAGCTGAAGCCGGACGACGATTATCCGGATTTTGTCATCCCCCTGGCTCGTGCCGTCGCTGCTGGAACGGTGGATCGTGGCATAGGCATCTGTGGCAGCGGAGTAGGTGCATCCATTGCTGCGAACAAAGTGGCGGGAGTTCGAGCCGGTTTAATCGAAGAAATATTTGCCGCGCACCAAGGCGTTGAGGACGACAATATGAACATGATCTGTTTTGGCGGCCTGCTGGTAGGTCGTGCGGTTGCATGGGAGCTGACACAGACCTTTCTCGCGGCGCGATTCAAAGGGATGGAACGATTTGGCCGCCGCCTGGCGAAAGTGAGCGAATTCGAGGATGCGCCCACGCAGGTTGTGCCGGGCCTTGATCAGAAGATTGAGCAAGAAGCCGTCGAGGCCTGGCGTAACGAGGGTGACCCAAACTGAAGTCGGGAAACACGCGGTACACATTTGTTCAAAATGAGCCAATCATTACCTTTAAAGCAGCCGGTCCTCCGCCCGCCAACTCAAAATGTCGAAGGTTTCGATTCGCTGGCAGAGCTGGCGCTGGATCTGCGCTGGTCGTGGAATCATGCCACTGACGAAGTGTGGCGGCAGCTCGACGCTCCTTTGTGGGAATTTACACAAAACCCTTGGGTAGTATTACAAACTGTCTCCAGAGACAAACTCGCAAGCGTGCTGTCCGATCCGACTTTTCGCAAGCAAGTGGATGACCAGCTGCGTGCGAAACGCCAGGCGCTCGAAATGCCCGCGTGGTTTCAGAAAAGTCATCCGCAATCGCCTTTAAAGTGCGTCGCGTATTTCAGCATGGAATACATGTTGAGCGAAGCGCTGCCCATTTACTCCGGTGGTCTGGGTAATGTCGCCGGTGATCAACTCAAAGCCGCCAGTGATCTGGGTGTGCCGGTCGTCGGGGTGGGATTGCTCTACCAACAGGGCTATTTTCGCCAGATAATTGACAAGGACGGAGCGCAACAAGCCCTTTATCCGTATAACGACCCCGGTCAGTTACCCATCACCCCTTTGCGACGGCCTAGCGGTGAGTGGTTGCGTTTGGAGATCGATTTGCCCGGCTATCCAGTATGGCTGCGCGCCTGGCAGGTCCAGGTCGGCCGGGTAAAACTCTATCTGCTGGACAGCAATGATGCAGCGAATTTTCCGGCGCATCGCGGCATTACCAGCGAACTTTATGGCGGCGGACCGGAGCTGCGTCTCAAGCAGGAATTGTTGCTTGGAATTGGCGGTTGGCGATTGCTTGCCGCCCTCGGCATCAAGCCCGATGTCTGTCACTTGAACGAAGGTCATGCGGCCTTCGCGGTGTTGGAACGCGCACGCAGTATTATGCAGGAAATTTCGCAGCCTTTTGCGGCGGCGCTGGCTGCCACTCGCGCAGGGAATGTGTTTACAACCCACACGGCGGTGGCAGCGGGCTTCGATCGTTTTACACCTGAGCTCATCGAGCGATACCTCGGTGGTTACGCCACGCAGAAGCTTGGGATATCTCTCGAGGATTTGCTGGCCCTGGGCCGGGTGAACCGAAACGACGCCGACGAAAGTTTTAACATGGCTCACCTCGCCATACGCGGCAGCGGATCCGTGAATGGGGTGAGTCGCCTGCATGGTCAGGTCAGCCGGCAGCTCTTTGCACCGCTCTTCCCGAATTGGCCCGTGGAAGAGGTGCCCGTCAACGAGGTGACCAACGGAGTTCATATACCGACCTGGGATTCTGCCGCGGCTGATGACCTGTGGACCAAAGCGTGCGGCAAAGACCGCTGGCTGGGAAAATTGGACAACTTGGAGCAGAACATCCGCCGGGTTTCCGATAATGACTTTTGGCAATTTCGCCTCGCCAGCAGCAAGTCGCTGGTGGAATACGCCCGCGACCGGCTCTCCCGGCATTATGCCGCTGCTGGAGCCTCGTCGGCGACCGTTGAAGAAGCCAAACATCTCTTCGATCCGAATGCGTTGACCCTGGGATTTGCCCGGCGCTTTGCGACGTACAAGAGGCCCAATCTGCTGTTGAACGACCCAGAGCGACTTCTGCGATTGTTATCCAACCCTCAACGTCCGGTGCAACTCGTGATTGCAGGCAAGGCTCATCCGGCAGATCTGGCAGGACAAGCTCTGATCCAGAAATGGATTCAATTCATTCGCCGACCCGAAGTTCGGCCGCACGCAATTTTCCTTAGCGACTACGACATGCATTTGACTGAGCGTTTGGTGCAAGGGGTGGATGTTTGGATCAACACGCCCCGGCGACCTTGGGAGGCGTGTGGCACGAGTGGAATGAAAGTGCTGGTCAATGGCGGCATGAATCTATCGGAACTGGACGGTTGGTGGGCGGAAGCCTACATGCCCGACTTGGGCTGGGCGCTGGGAGACGGCCAGGAGCATGGCAGTGATCCATCCTGGGACGCGGTCGAAGCGGAAGCGCTCTATGAGCGGCTCGAACGGGAAGTGATTCCAGAGTTTTTTACGCGCAACGAGAAGGGGATACCGGCGGCTTGGGTCGCGCGGATGCGTGAAAGTATGGCGCGTTTAACCCCGCGCTTTTCTGCCAGCCGTTCCGTGTGCGAGTATACCGAGAAACATTACCTGCCCGCCGCGATCGCCTGCCAATCGCGCGTGGCCAACCAGGGCACCGTCGGCAGGCAATTGGCCGAGTGGCAGCGCACACTTGGACAGAAATGGGCATTGTTGAACTTCGGCAAAAGGAAAATAGAGACCCGCGACGGGCAACATATCATTGAGGTTCAAGTCGGTCTTCACGGCCTCGACCCCAAGATGGTGCGGGTTGAACTTTATGCGGATGGGATCAAGGGCAGCCCGCCGATCCGGCAGGAGATGTCCTGCCTTCATCCCTTGGCCGACGAATCCGGTGGCTACGATTATAGCGCAACCGTGCCGGCAGCGAGGCCGCCAGGTGATTACACGGCGCGGTTGATTCCGCGTTGCGACGGAGTGGCCATTCCATTGGAAGATTCTCGAATTCTTTGGCAACGATGATGTCGACTCCCCGATGAAAGTGGAAACCAGCGACATGAATACCAACGACCAACTTGAACCTACGGTGTTCGTCATTTTTGGTGGAGCCGGCGACCTGGCCTGGCGGAAACTTGTGCCGGCATTGTTCGACCTTTCGCAGGATCGCAGCCTTCCCGCGCGGTTTGCGATCATTGCCGTGGATCGTATCGAGTTCGGCGATGACGCGTTGCGCCGGCGTTTGCAAGATGGGGTCAATCAATTTTCTCGTTTTGGAAAATCCAAGGCCGCCACCTGGAAGGCATTCGCCCAGCACATTAGCTACCAGCAGGGCGATTTCAAGAAGTTGCAAACTTATAAGGAACTTGGTCAAAGATGCGCGAATCTGGAAAAAGCCTGGGGAACGAAAGCCCATCGCATTTTCTACATGGCCACACCACCGGTCATGTTCGGTGAAATCCCCAAATACCTTGGACGGGCCGGGCTGGCGCTGGATCGTGAATGGGCGCAAATCGTGATCGAGAAGCCAATCGGCTATGATTTGGAATCAGCGCGGGCCTTGAACGCTGTGCTGGCTGCCAGCTTCGACGAATCCCAAATTTTCAGGATTGATCATTACCTCGGAAAGGAGACGGTGCAAAACATCCTGGCATTTCGTTTTGCTAATCCGCTTTTTGAGCCGATGTGGAATCGGCGCTACATTGAATATGTGACCATCACGGTCGCCGAGACCGTTGGCGTTGAGCATCGCGGCGGTTATTACGAACACGCCGGGGCGCTCCGGGACATGGTGCAAAATCATCTGATGCAACTGCTCTGTCTCGTGGCCATGGAACCGATGGTCTCCTTCAAGGCGGACGAAATTCGCAACAAGAAGGTGGACGTCCTCCACGCCGCCCGGCCGATTCATCGCGACGCGGTTCCTCAATCGGCCGTGCGCGGTCAATATGGTCGCGGCCGAAGCGGTGGTAAAAAAGTTCCCGGCTATCGTGAGGAAGACGGCGTGGCCCCCGGCTCGCAGACGGAGACATTTGCCGCGCTGAAGTTATTCATCGACAACTGGCGTTGGCAGGATGTGCCGTTTTATTTGCGAACAGGGAAGCGCCTGCCCCAGCAGGCTTCCGAGGTTTCCATCCAATTCCGCGCGGTGCCGCATCAGTGCTTCCCGCCTGAAGCTTCGCTCGGCTGGCAACCCTCCCGGCTTATCCTGGCCATCCAGCCCCTCGAAGGCATTGTGCTGGGTTTTCAGGCCAAATATCCGGGGCCAAAGATGCAATTGCGGCCAGTGGACATGCGGTTCAGTTATCGCGAGAGTTTCACCGCTCCTTCGCCCGATGCCTACGAGACACTTTTGTGGGACGTAATGAAGAAGGACGCGACGCTGTTCATGCGCGCCGATCAAGTGGAAGCGGCGTGGCAATTGTTGATGCCGGTACTCGAAGCCTGGCAGGCGACCGCGCCGGGCGATTTCCCCAATTACGCCGCTGACACCTGGGGTCCGGAGAATACCCAGGCGCTGCTGGCTCCCGGACATCGCTGGCCGCTGCCGACCGAGTTGGTGAAAGCGCGCAAGTCGCCGAAAAAGAATTTTCCAAACGCGACAAAATGAAAACGCCAATTGAATACATCATTGTGGCAGTACCTTTTCACGCCGATGCCGCCACCCACGAAGAACTCACGCGAAAGGTGAATGAGAAATTGAGCGGTGGCTACGAATTGTTTGGTTCACCTTTCTTCAGCGAAGAAATGATGTATCAATCGATGACCAGACCCATCCACCCGGTTTCCCAACCGCCGGGCCAATGAAAAAACCGTTCCAGTCACCAACTTGTTTTTTGGAATCGGCGGTGTCTTGCTCGCCGAGGACCCGGATCACAATGCCCGCCTCCGCCGGCTGGCGTGGATACGCCCATGTTTTCCCGTGGCATCGGTGAAAATGCACTGTTGGTCCGCTTTCGAATGTAGAATGATCCTGGATTTCTGGGCATTGAGCTAGGCGAATCACGCGATGCGGATACTGCGCAGGTGATTTCGGCAATAACAAGCCGGGTCACGGCTCACGTTATTCGCACGGATGAATAACTAATGATTGCACGCTCCGTTTTTCGTACCTGCCCGGCGTTCAAGATCCGATAATCGAATATTGCACCAACATTATTTTACGTCCCATGCCAATTGCGCCACCCATGGCTGCTTCGAACGCCGCTGACACCGCGGCTAGCAGATCGCCCGCCAGCCTCACGAGCCAGGAGGCACATCGCCGGTTGGACCAGTTTGGTCCCAATTCCATGCCCGATACATCATCCCACCCCGTGCGGCGCGCGGTCGAAAAACTATGGGCCCCGATTCCCTGGCTGTTGGAGGCGGCCATTGTGCTGGAATTGGTACTCGGCAGGTATGTGGAAGCGGTGATTATTGCGGTGCTGCTGCTGTTCAATGCCGCGCTTGGCTTTTTTCAGGAGGGGCGTGCTCAGGCAACGCTCGCCGCGCTCAAGAAAAGGCTCGCGCTAACCGCGTCGGTCCGCCGAGACGGAGCATGGCAGAACCGTCCAGCCTCCGAGCTAGTGCCGGGCGACTTGGTGAAACTATCACTAGGTGGGGTAGTGGCTGCCGATGTGCAACTGGTTGAGGGGAACGTCCTGTTGGATCAATCGATGCTCACTGGTGAATCGATCGGCAACGAGGCGGGATCCGGTTTCCAGACTTATGCCGGGGCGCTGGTGCGACGCGGTGAGGCCATCGCTCGTGTCACGGCGACTGGACCGCGAACCAAGTTTGGTCGCACGGCGGAATTAGTTCGCACCGCCCATGTCGTCAGTACACAGCAAAAGGCGGTATTGCGTGTCGTGCGCAATCTCGCGGTATTTAACGGTTTTCTCATTGTCATCATGGTGTTCTATTCCCATGCACATGCGATGCCAGTGAGCGAGATCATACCGCTGGTTCTAACAGCGATCCTGGCGTCCATCCCGGTTGCCCTCCCGGCTACATTTACACTGGCAAGTGCGGTGGGGGCACGAGCGTTGGCCAGCCAGGGCGTCTTGCCAACCAGGCTCTCGGCGGTGGATGAAGCCGCCTCAATGGATGTGTTGTGCGCCGACAAGACTGGCACCCTCACTCGCAACCAGCTGACGGTCACCACCGTTCATCCGCTGCCGGGCTTTGACGAACCGCACGTCTTGACCTTGGCAGCGCTCGCGAGTTCGGACGGTGGACAGGACCCGGTGGACGGAGCTATTCGTTTAGCCGCCTCGCAAAAAGCCTTTCCCAACCCGCCCAAGTTGACTCACTTCGTGCCCTTTGACCCTGCCACGAAAATGTCGGAGGCCACGGCGGTGGATCCAATCCTCGGAAACCTGCGCATCATCAAGGGGGCTTTTACTGTCGTGAGCGCACAGACAGCCCCGCCACCCGCCGCGACGGAGGCGGCCGACGAGTTGGAGTCGCAGGGTTTTCGAGTTTTGGCGGTTGCTGCGGGACCGCCTGCGGCGATGCAGTTTCTGGGATTGATCGCGCTAAGCGACCCGGCTCGCGAAGATTCCGGCGCTCTGGTTCGGGAACTGAAAGCACTTGGCATTCGCACGATCATGGTGAGTGGAGATGCCCCGGCCACCGCGGCGATTGTCGCGCATGCCGTCGGTCTCGACGGGCCTGTGTGTCCTCCCGGCCCAATCCCCAATGACGTGAACCCGGAAAGTTTCGCGGTGTTCGCCGGTGTGTTACCCGAGGATAAATTCAAACTGGTCACAGCATTTCAAGAATCCGGCCACATCGTCGGCATGTGTGGTGATGGTGCCAATGATGCGCCCGCGTTGCGCCAGGCACAGATGGGTATCGCGGTGTCAACGGCTACGGACGTCGCCAAGTCGGCGGCCGGAATCGTGCTGACCAGGCCGGGACTCGGCGGCATCGTCGCTTCGGTCAAGGAAGGCCGCGTGACATTCCAACGGATTCTGACTTATACCCTGAACTCGGTGACCAATAAAATCGTGAAGATCTTCTTTCTGGCGATTGGTTTAGTAATGACCGGCCATGCGATCCTTACCCCGATGCTCATGATTATCAGCATGTTCGGTGGCGACCTCCCTGGTATGTCGTTGACGACCGACAATGTACGGCCTTCTTTGCTGCCCAATCGCTGGCGCATCGGCACGCTGACCATTGCCGGTGTCTTTATGGGGTTATCCGAACTCGTTTTCTGCGTCGCGATCCTGAGCATCGGTTATTTCCGTTTGGGGTTGGGCATCGCGGCCTTGCAGACCCTGGCATTTGTGACGCTTGTATGCGGAAATCAAGCCATGACGTATGCAATTCGCGCCCGGGGGCGAATCTGGTCTTCGCCGCACCCCAGTCGCTGGCTGGTCCTGTCCTCCTTCACCGATTTAGCGAGCGCGCTCCTGCTGGCTGGCTGTGGCTGGCTTATGGCACCACTTCCGACGGGGTTGTTGGCCTGCGTGCTGGGCGGCGTGATAGTCTTTGTCTTCATCCTGGATGCAGTGAAGTTATTGGTATTTGCCCGGCTAAAGATTGCGTAGGTGGACGCTTATTGATTGCCGACTTGGAGTCCTGAATATTGAAAGTCATTTTATGCCCGGTAGGGTTTCACCCCATGGCATGGTGAGGCGCAACGGCGCAAATTTGAGTTTCGGCAATGATCGCCGGCACCAGCAGATGATTTCATTAAACACGGGGATGAGCGAATGCCGATATCAAACTAAACGAAATACAACCAACGAATTAGTCATTATGTTAAACAAAGCTAAAGCATTGGAGGGCTATAAACTGGACAGCCTCGACGGGGAAATCGGGAAAGTTAAAGAATTCTATTTTGATGATCGGCACTGGACCGTTCGCTATCTGGTCGCCGAAACGGGAACGTGGCTCACGGACCGGCAAGTCCTGATTTCGCCGTATGCATTGATGGCCGTGAACGCGGAAGATCATAACATCGCCGTTGATTTGACCAAAAAGCAGATTGAGGACAGTCCATCTTTGGATTTTGACATGCCTGTCTCGCGCCAGTTTGAACAGGCCTATTATCGCCATTATGATTATCCAACCTATTGGGGCGGCCCCTATAGTTGGGGTGCGTTTCCCTATTTTATACGCGACCGCGAAGCGCGCGACCATGGAGAAAGGAAAATTCCCACCCCGGCCGTAAAGAGCTGGGATCCGCATTTGCGCAGTACTTTCGCTGTGACTGGCCACCACCTCCAAGCCTTGGACGGAGAGCTCGGCCACGTTGAGGATTTCATCATTGACGACGAGACCTGGGCGATTCGGTATCTCATTGTTGATACCCATAACTGGTGGCCGGGGAGAAAAGTTCTAGTTGCGCCGCAATGGATTGAGCGTGTGAGTTGGGGCGAGCGGAAAGTGTTTGTCAACCTGGATCGTGAAACCATCAGGCAATCACCGGAATACACCCGGGAATCTCTCATTACCCGGGACTACGAGATTGAGCTGCATGGCCATTACAATCGCAAAGGCTACTGGGTGGACGAACTGGTGAACAGTTAGCGCCAGCCTGAAAACACAGAGGGAAGTTGGTGAAGGAGCCTTCGCTGAAGGAAGTCTGTGAGACGGCGTCAGCCTCTACGTGTTATTGGTTTCCAAGCCGGTGATGCCCGGCGATGCTTGGTGACTTAGTCGAGGCATCCTGGCTGGCGATCGAAATTGAGTTTTCTTTCGATCTTGGATGCTGGCGCTTGAATTCGACGTGTTGGCATCGGTGATTCATGAATTTATATCTCAGGTCTGAATCTGGTAGGGTTTTACCCCATAGTAAACTTCTGCGGCTATGCGCAATCTACTGATGGCCATTCCGGCCAATCGCGAATGAATCAATTTCAATAAAAACCATAGATCAAAAGGAATAATATGTTAACCGAATTCAAAACCCTGAAGGGCTTTTCCATCCAGAACACCGAAGACGAAACCATCGGGAACGTCAAAGATATTTATTTTGACGATCGCCACTGGACCGTCCGCTATGTGGTCGCCAACACAGGAACCTGGCTTACGGGCCGGCAGGTCCTGCTTTCCCCCTACGCCCTTGTGGCCGTGAATCCAGATGGTAAGAACATTGTCGCCGATCTGACAAAAAAACAAATCGAAAACAGTCCCTCCCTCGATACCGATAAGCCTGTCTCTCGCCAATTTGAGGAATCCTACTATGGGTATTATGACTGGCCGCAGTACTGGGGCGGACCGAACACTTGGGGATATTATCCCTATATCGAACGCAACCGTGGCAAATGGAACGATTTCACGCCCGATATGAAAAAATGGGATCATCATTTGCGGAGCAGTCAAGAAGTTGCTGGCTACCACATTCAAGCCGAAGACGGTGAGCTCGGTCACGTCGAGGATTTCATCATCGACGAGGAAACATGGGCTATTCGCTATCTCGTCGTCAATACCAGCAATTGGTGGGCTGGGAAAAAAGTGCTCGTTTCACCGCAGTGGATCGACCGAGTCAGTTGGAGCGAGCAAAAAGTTGTGATCGGTCTGTATCGTGAAACCATTAAACAATCGCCCGAATATACCAAGGAATCCATACTCACCCGGGATTACGAGATCAGCCTTTACGGTCATTACAATCGCAAAGGTTACTGGGTTAATGAATTGGTGACCAGCTGACCTTCGAATTGAAGCAACCGAAATTTTGCCTCGAATCATTATCATCCTCCTTGGTGGAGTCATGGTTGTGAAAAAACGGGAAACATTAAAATGAATACACTTGCTCCGGAACTGCTCCAGAAAATCGATGCCTACTGGCGTGCGGCCAACTATTTATCGGTCGGCCAGATTTATCTTTATGATAATCCGCTGCTCAAACGTCCTCTGAAACTCGCCGACGTGAAACCACTGGTTGTTGGCCACTGGGGTACGACACCCGGTCAGAACTTTATCTACGTGCATCTGAACCGAGTTATCAAGAAATTTGATCTGAATATGTTCTATGTGGCGGGGCCGGGCCATGGTGGTCCGGCGATAGTCGGTAATGTGTATCTCGAAGGCTCCTGGACAGACGTTTATCCAAATGTCACCCGGGACGAAGCCGGCTTGAAAAAGTTGTTTACCCAATTCTCTTTTCCGGGCGGGATTTCCAGCCATGTGGCTCCGACCACGCCGGGATCGATTCACGAAGGCGGAGAACTGGGCTATTCACTCAGCCATGCTTTCGGCGCCGCGTTTGATAATCCGGATTTGATCGTCGCTTGCGTCGTCGGCGACGGTGAAGCCGAGACCGGCCCGCTCGCGACCGCCTGGCAGTCCAACAAATTTCTCGACCCCATCACCGATGGCGCCGTGCTGCCGATTTTGCATTTGAACGGTTTCAAGATCAGTAATCCGACCGTCCTGGCGCGGGTTGAACCGGATGAACTGGAGCAGTTTTTTCGTGGCTGTGGCTGGACTCCGTATTTTGTCGAAGGGGATGATCCGGAAAAGATGCACGAACTCATGGCCGCCAACCTGGAAAGGGCCATCACGGACATTCGCCAAATCCAGAAGAACGCGCGGGACAAAAAGGACTCTACGCGCCCGCGTTGGCCCATGATTGTCCTGAAGTCACCGAAAGGCTGGACGGGTCCGAAAGAAGTGGACGGCCTGAAGGTGGAGGGCACGTTTCGCGCACACCAGGTGCCTCTATTGGTGGATGCCGACCATCCGGAACATGTCCAGCAGTTGGAAAGCTGGATGAAAAGCTATAAGGCCCAGGAGCTTTTTGATGCCAACGGCACACTGAAGCCGGAATTACAGGAGCTGGCACCGACGGGAATGAAGCGCATGGGTTCCAATCCTCACGCCAATGGTGGATTGCTCCTGCGCGACCTGGTTATGCCCGATTTTAACGACCACGCGGTGACCGTTCCATCGCCAGGCGCAATTGAAGACCAGGACACCATGGTGTTGGGCAAGTTTCTGCGCGACGTCGAGAAGTTGAATCAGCATAATTTCCGCATCTTCGGCCCCGATGAAACCCTCTCGAATCTGCTGGGTGCGGTCTTTGAAGCGACCAACCGCCAGTGGGATGCGCGCAAGGTGAATAACGATGAATTCCTCGCGCCAGCCGGCCGGGTACTGGATTCTATGTTGAGCGAACACCAGTGCGAAGGCTGGTTGGAGGGTTATTTGCTGACCGGACGGCATGGTCTGTTCAACAGTTACGAGGCGTTCATTCGCATCGTAGATTCAATGTTCAGCCAGCACGCCAAGTGGCTCAAGGTGACTTCGGAACTGCCCTGGCGCCGCAAAATTGCGTCACTGAATTATTTGCTCGCCTCGCACGTGTGGCAGCAGGATCACAACGGTTTCACGCATCAGGATCCCGGGTTCCTCGACCACGTCATCAACAAGAAAGCGGACATAGTGCGGGTTTATCTGCCCGCCGATGCGAACTGTCTGTTATCCATTTTTGATCACTGCCTCCGCAGCCGGCATTACGTCAATGTGGTCGTGGCGGGCAAACATCCATTACCGCAATGGTTGAACATGGACGCTGCCGTGGTGCATTGCACCGAGGGCATCGGCATTTGGCAATGGGCCAGCAACGATCAGGGCAGTGAGCCCGACGTGGTCATGGCCTGCTGTGGCGATACGCCCACTTTGGAGACCATGGCCGCCGTGTCCATCCTGCGTGAACACCTGCCCGACTTGAAAATCCGGGTGATCAATGTGGTTGACCTGATGAAGCTCCAGCCGGCCAGCGAACATCCGCACGGATTGAGTGAAACTGATTACGATTCACTGTTTACCCAAGACAAACACATCATCTTCAACTTCCATGGCTATCCGTGGTTGGTGCACAAGCTTACTTACCGCCGGACGAACCGGAACTTGCACGTCCGCGGCTACAAGGAAGAAGGTACCATAACCACTCCTTTCGACATGCGCGTGCAAAATGAGATCGACCGCTTTCATTTGGTCCTCGACGTAGTGGATCGGGTGCCCGACTTGGGCTCCAAAGGCGCTTATTTGAAGCAACAAATGAAGGACAAGCTCATCGAGCAGAAGCATTACGTCGATAAGCACGGCCAGGATCTGCCGGAAATCCGTAACTGGAAATGGAGTTGCCATGAAGCCCCGGCAATTGATGCTTCAACAATAATGTCCCGGGACGGCAAGAGCCTACTGCCCGAGCTGAAGTCGTTCAAAGAAATCCAAAATGCCGATCCACATAAGTGATGAGGATGTCGGAGAACTTCTCATCGAGCATACCACAGGGATGGCGAGCAGGGCAGGTTATAGCTGTTCCCGCAGGAGAGTTTGATCGGCTCGCCAGGCGGCACGAAATATCGAGCGTAGTGTCCGACATTTGGGGATTCCACCGCGGAAGTCGCCATCATATGTGCAATGGCCCCACTCCACTCTGATGACTTGGCAGTCGTTCATGATGGCGACGGACCGATACCTCGATCGCCCCTGTGTCGACGGGTTTCGGCATTGGTTGATGGAATCTTGAAAAAGCTATGAGTGTGTTGAATCGCAATAAAAACGGCCAAGATACCTCGCACGGTGAAAACAGTGGTCATGGCCCACGCCCGTATTGGAAGCGTGCCCATCGCGATTGGCGCATCTGGTTTGGCGTGATATTAATGCTGCTAGCCATGCTCGTCTATTTGATGACAGGTGATTTTCGCTGGCCGCTCCAGGGCCATCCGCAGCCACTGGTGCCCATAGTTGGCTAAATTTGGTTTTTGAAGGCTTTCGAAGTCTGGTGCCTCGTGCTCAGAGCTGCGAAAAGAACAGGATTCGCAGGGAATCCCAAGCCCTGCACGTTTGTCGCTAAAGTTCGCACATTTCGAGCTTCACTTTTCGTACCCGGTAGGGTTTCACCCCATGGCTAGGCTCAAGCCGATTGGCTTATTTTGGGTTATGAAGATAAAACCAAAACTTTTGTGCACCCTGAGCGAGATGATCACTGCTGCCTATCAGGCTTGGCTGGCCCGTCAGGTGGGAGTGATGGTGCGAACGCCGGCCCGGGCGGGCGCCAAATTTCAACGCCAAAGATGCGATTCGATTCGGCCCCAAGGCAACGAACTGGAAATATCTACCCCGATTGGCAGCGGTTATCGGAGCAGGGAGTAATTGAGATTGTGTTAGACACTCGATGGTGGATCTTCCAATGAGCGTCCCTTCCACAACGCCAAAGGAAAATGAGGCAATCGTTGCGACGGGTTTGACCAAATGGTTTGGCGAAGGTGAAACCAGAAAGATTGCCGTGAATAGTGTCACCCTGGTCGCTCATTTTGGTGAGATGCTGTTCATTGTTGGCCCTTCCGGCAGCGGCAAAACCACCATGCTCAGCATGATTTCCGGCATCCTGCGTCCCAATGCCGGCGACGTCAAAGTCAAAGGAGCCAACATCTGGACCTTGAACAATGATCAGCTGGCTGATTTCCGTCTGAATACGATTGGTTTTGTTTTTCAGGATTACCACCTGTTCCCGCGATTGACCACGGCTGAGAATGTGGCGATTCCGCTGATCCTGAAACAGCGTAACTGGGATGAATCCATTGCGGCGGCAAGGCAATACCTTACAATCGTCGGTCTGGAGGGTCGGGGTGAAATATTACCGGTCAAATTATCCGGCGGCGAACAGCAGCGTGTGGCGATTGCCCGCGCGATCATCAGTCAACCGGAGATTCTGATTCTCGATGAACCGACGGCTTCCCTGGATGGCGACACCGGCCGGATGATCATCGCGTTCGTCAAAGAGAAAATTTTGAATGAGCACCGCTGCATCCTGATTGTCACCCATGACGCACGCATCAACGAATATGCCGATCGTATCCTTCACATGGAGGACGGAATTCTCACCGACATAGACCAAGGAACTGAATGACGCCTGACGAATCGAAACCGGACGTAAAGCCAGCGAACCCCAAGCCGGAACCGGCCGCATCCAAGCCAGGCGCGAAGCCCGATCCAAAAGCAATCGAGCTTACCCGTGGTACGAAGGCGGACGAGATCAAGCCCGAGCCCGATCCCAAAGTTGTCGAACCTAAGACTGAAATTCAGCCTGCTGAAGTTAAGCCCGAAGCAAAAACCGGGACCAAACCCAAAACGGAAGTGGAGCGTATGCCGGATGTCAAAGCCGGCCCGGTTAATAATGAAACCAAAACTACCGCGCACAAGACGACGTTTGGAAACAAGATCGTTTTTACCGTCGCCATTCTGGGTATTCTGGCCGGATTGGTGGCCGCCTATATTTTTGGACTCCAACGCAAGGCACAGTCTCCTGTCTTTCAGCCGGTCAGCAACCCTTACGGGTCGGCCATTTATGCCAATGGCATGATCGAAAGCGAAGAGCCGAACGGTGAAAACATCAATATCTTTCCGGAAGTTTCCGGCCCGATCACCCGGGTACTGGTGCAGGAAGGTCAGCAGGTGAAGTCTGGCACTTTGATGTTTACCATTGAGAATTCCGTGCAGAAAGCCAACGCAGAACTGGCTGCAGCCAACCTCAAACTGGCTCGTGACCAGTATGACAAAGACCGCGCCTCGTATAACGTCGACCCCAAATCCATCAGCAAGGACGTGTTGGACACCGCGGCGGACACAGTCAATCAGGCGGCGGCGGCACTCAAGGCAGCCAACGCGCTGCTCCGATATTATTCGGTCAAGGCGCCAGTGGACGGAGTGGTGCTGGCGATCAACGCCGCGGTCGGCAGCTACGTGTCATCACTGGGTGACTACGACACCTATACCGAGTTATCTGACCCGCTCGTCATTATGAGCGGGCCGCAGGATTATATGGATGTGCGTTGTTTTGTGGACGAGATCCTGATCTCACGGCTGCCCTCAAAATGGCACATACAGGCGGAGATGCAGATCACCGGGACGGATATCAAAATTCCGTTGGAATTTGTCCGGGTGCAGCCTTATGTCTCCCCCAAGATCGAGCTATCCAACGAGAAACAAGAGCAGGTGGATCTCCGCGTATTGCCGGTGATTTTTCGGTTCGCAAAAGAGGATGCCCCGGTCTATCCGGGGCAGATGGTGGATGTGTTTATCGGGCAGAAATAAGGCCTGCAAACCGCGCACAACCCGGCCAATGCCATGAAATATTCTCAATCATTACTCCAGCAAGTCACCGGCTCGTGCGAGATGATGATCTTTCCTGGCGCGGGTAATTTTTGCTGGATTGGGCAACACGGGTCGGGGCAGGGGAGATGTTCATGAAATACAGCGGCATCCTGAGGATCGGATTCAAACTGCTCGTCAATGATCGCGGCAAGTTCTTCGCCTTGTTGATCGGCATTACTTTCGCCGTGTTCCTGATGATGGAAATGACGGCCATGTTCGCCGGCATTCTTAACCGGGCCTTTTCGCCGGTCACCAATATCGGTGCCGCGATGTGGATCATGGATCCAGCTGTCAATACGGCCACCAGTCCGATTCCCATGCCGGATTATGTGCTGGACGCGGCGCGCAGCATGGATGGAGTCAGTTATGCGGTACCGCTGTTCATGGGCGGCGCGCTGGTCAAGCTGACAAATGGCACTTACACGGCGGTCAATGTCGTGGGGCTGGACGACGAAAGCCTGTTTGGCCGGCCCGAACTCGAACACGGCAATATTCTGGACATCTATGCCGACAACACATTCCTGGTGGTGGACGATCCTGAAATCTCCAAGTTGGGGAATCCGAAGATCGGCACCACGTTCGAACTCAATGACCATCACGGGAAGATTGTGGGCATCGCCCGGGTGGTATCCAACGGACTGAACGGGGTACCGACGCTTTATACCACTTACAACCGCGCCATCGAATACCTGCCTTCGACCCGCTTCACGTTGTCCTATGTCCTGGTGCAGCCGAAGAACGATGTTGCCATCGCCGGCATCAAGAAGCAGGTTGCCAAAATCGGTTATGTCGCCTTTACCCGGGCGGAATTTGACAATCAGATCAGTAATTATTACGTATACCAGACCGGCATTGGCACCAACATCCTGTTGATGACCGTAATTGCTTTTGTCGTTGGACTGTCCATTTCGGGCCAGACCTTTTACACCTTCATTCTCGAAAATCTGGAGAAATTTGGAGCGCTCAAGGCCATTGGCGCCAAGGGGCGCGAGTTAATTTACATGATTCTGTTCATGGCCTTCTTTACGGCATTGATTGGTTATGGCCTTGGTATCGGTTTGGTGACATTGATGATTACGATTGCCAAGTCCCGTTTGCCCAACTATGCCGCCACGATCACGTTCTGGAATCTCGGCCTGGCTTTCGGCATGGTCCTCTTGATCGCCGGAATCTCAAGCTACATCGGAATTCGAAAGGTCCTCAAAATTGAGCCGTTCGACATCTTCCGGGGATAACTCTGAGTCATAAATGAAAACTATCAGCTCATTAATCAGCGCAGGAAACCTAGTGCCTGTCGCGATACTGTCGTGTTTATTTCTATTTTCCGGCTGCAGCTTCGCGCCGAATTATTCTAAACCTTCCGTCCAGACTCCATCGGCCTACAAAGAATTGACGCCCGAACAACTTAATCAAACAGATGGCTGGAAAACAGCGGAGCCAAAGGACAACCAGATTCGCGGCAATTGGTGGGAGATATTCCATGAGGCGGAGTTGAACGCTTTCGAAAGCCAGGTGACGGTTTCGAACCAGAGCGTGGCCGTCGCGCTTGACACCTTCCTCGCCGCACGGGCTGTGGTGAAACAAGCTCGTTCGCAATATTTCCCAACCGTGACCGCCGGTCCTTCGGTCTCGGAGTCCCGCCAACAGATCAATCCATCAAGTTCTTCCCCGACTTCTTCCACGTTTGCCCAATATGCACTGCCATTCGATGCTTCCTGGGAGCCGGATTTTTGGGGCCGCATTCGCAACACAGTGAAAGCAAACTCGCTGGAAGCCCAGGCCACGCTGGCCGATCTCGAGAACGTACGGTTGACCGTTCAGGCGGAAGTGGCGGTGGATTATTTTGAGGTGCGCGAGTTAGATGCGCAGAAGCAGCTTTTGGACGAGTCGGCTTTTGCCGATGAGGAAACTCTTCGGTTGACCGGGGTTCAGGAGGGTGGTGGCCTCGCGTCCGGTCAGGATATCGCCCAAGCCGAGGCGCAGCTTGAGCTCATCCGCGCCCAAGCCATCGACCTTGGCATAGAGCGCGCGCTGCTCGAACACGCCATCGCGACCCTGCTTGGCGAGCCAGCTTCCTCCTTTTCCATCGCCCCTCATTCGCTGGCCGCAACACCGGTTGCCATACCCTTCGCCCTGCCTTCGGAACTCCTCGAGCGGCGTCCCGATATCGCTGCCGCTGAACGCGGCGTCGCGGAGGCAAACGCCCAAATCGGCGTGGCTCGCGCGGCCTATTTTCCCACCGTCAGCTTGAATGGTTCGGCTGGATTCCAGGGTGCTTCCGTGCAAAATCTCTTTACCGGTCCCGGTTTGGTCTGGTCGGTCGGCGCCACGTTGGCGCAAACCCTCTTTGACGGTGGATTACGCAAAGCAGTTACCGAGCAGTCACGCGCGATCTATCAGGGCACTGTCGCCAGCTACCGCCTGACAGTTTTAAACGCGTTTGAGGAAGTCGAGGACAATCTGTCCACGTTACGAATCCTGACGCAGGAACTTCAACAACAGAATGCCGCCGTCAATTCAGCCGCGTATTACCTGACGCTGGCCAACGCAAGGTACCAATCCGGCCTGGAGGGTTATCTTGAAGTACTCACTGCACAAATCACCGTCCTGACCGACCGGCAAGCTGCACTAAACCTGCAAATACAACAGCTCACGGCAAGCGTCCAGTTGATCAAGGCTCTGGGGGGAGGCTGGGACACTTCGTCGGATACCACTACAACCATTCCTTAAGCTAAAACTCGTTTATGAACACTGAACTATTAATGGCAACGGCCGCCAAACTTTTCGCCGCCGACAAAGGTCTGTTGGCGATGGATGAAAGCAATCCCACTTGCAATAAGCGATTCGAAAATCTTGGCATTCCGCAAACTGTGGATTACCGGCGCGCATACCGGGAATTGATCATTACCACACCCGGCTTGGGCGAGTGTATTGGGGGTGTGATCCTGTACGACGAAACTCTGAGCCAACAGACGCAGGATGGCACCCCATTCCTTAAAGTTCTCGCCGATGCAGGCATTATTCCCGGTATCAAGGTGGACACCGGGGCAAAAGACATGGCTGCTCATCCCGGCGAAAAAATCACCGAAGGTCTGGACGGTTTGCGCGACCGTCTCCAGATATACTTTGGAATGGGCGCGCGTTTTGCCAAGTGGCGCGCAGTCTTTGCCATCGGCGAGGGTATTCCCAGCCGGAGCTGCATTGAGGCCAACGCAGAAGCGCTGGCCCGTTACGCTGCCTTGTGCCAGGAAGTGGGACTAGTCCCGATTGTCGAACCCGAAGTGCTCATGGATGGTGAACATACTTTGGAGCGCTGCCGAATGGTCTCACAAGAAGTTTTGCGCAATGTGTTCATCCAGCTCAACTGTCAGCGTGTTTTGCTGGAAGGCATGATTCTCAAGCCCAACATGGTGCTCCCCGGGTTGACCTGTCCGACGCAGGAATCCCTGGACGAAGTGGCCGATAATACAATGAAGAATCTTTGGCGGACCGTCCCCGCGGCGGTTCCGGCAATCGCCTTCTTATCCGGCGGCCAATCCGCTGAACTGGCCACGGCTCGTTTGAATGTGATGAATCATCGCTTCAAGTCCCAATTACCTTGGGCACTGACGTTTTCCTTTGCCCGCGCCATCCAACAACCGGCATTGGAAATCTGGCGAGGTGAGCTGGTCCACGTGAAAGCGGCCCAGCAGGCCCTGCTTCATCGCACCCGATGCAATCGCGCCGCCCGCCGCGGGCAGTACACGGCTGCAATGGAAAAGGCATGAAGCTGCCTGCTTGAATTATTGTCGGCGGGGTAGACTCGTGATACAGGGGCGACTCCCGCGCATCATTGCCTCCCTTTCTATGGGGTCTTCACCTTATTTGTGTCTCAGCGCCCAAACACTAACATTTCATCTATTGATAAAGATGAGGATTGCAATTTACCCACCCCTGACGACTGAGCCATGAAACCAGAAACCGACCAACGCATGGCACCTGAACCGAAGTCGGACCCAGGAGCGGCTGGAAAAACCGTTGTAAAGCCCGCAACTCGACCTGATCCGAAGGATGATTTGAAGACATTGCCGTTGGCGGAGCTGGAGAAACGGCTGGAATCATCACCGGACGGCCTGACGCAAGTGGAGGCGCAGAAACGTCTGACCAAATATGGACCGAATGAACTGATCGAGAAGAAGACAAATCTCC
>JBEKMT010000049.1:0-26435 GCA_050008355.1 Verrucomicrobiota bacterium | reverse complement strand
GGTGAGAAACCTCGTTGCCACACTGCTGATCGTCACTGCGTTCTGGAAGGCCCAGGCGCAGACCAACATCCTGTCCCTGGCAGACGCGAAACAGATCGCGTTTGCACAGAACTGGAGTTTGCTGGCAGCGAAAAGCGGCGTCGACGCGGCGGAGGCGCAACTCATTATCGCCAAGGAATTTCCCAATCCAACGGTGTCGCTGTCCACTTATAAAATCGGTGAGCAAAATGCCGGCACGCCACTGGGCAACGGTCTTTGGCAACGCAATTACGATTCCTACGTCGCTGTCAGCCAGTTCTTCGAGATCGCCGGAAAACGGCGCGACCGCCAATTGGCCGCGCGCGCCGGTGTCTTGAGCGCAAGGGCGCGATTTTACGATGCGAAACGGACGCTGGACCAAGGCGTGACGAAGGCCTATGTCGCCGCTTTGCTGGCCGGAGAAAATGAGCGCAACCTGACGCAATCCGCCGGTTACATGCGGCACGAGGCCACCATCGCGGAAGCACAACATGCCGCCGGCGATCTCTCCGAAGCCGACATGAAGACGATTGAAATCAACGCCGAGCAATTCGAGTTGCAGGCCAAGTCGGCGGCGGCGGCGGCAGTCCAGGCGCGGATTGGCGTTGAAGTCTTGATGGGAGTGACCCGGCCCGGAGGAAATTGGGCGCCCGACGATTCCCTGGAACAGTTGGTAACTGCCGCAGCAGCACTGGCAGAATCGAACATGAATACCAACGCTGATCGTCCGGATGTGCTGGCGGCCAAAACCGACTTGCGCGCCGCGGAAGAAAATCTCAAGCTCCAAAAAGCAGAACGGATTCCCGACCCTACCTTCTTTATCGGCGCGGAACACAATCCTCCAGGCGAAAGTCCCGACGTTAATACTTTCAACCTCGGCGTTTCCTTTCCTCTACCGATATGGAACTTGAACGGCGGCAACATCAAGGCGGCGAAGGCGGCGGTGGCTCAATCCCGGATTGCCTTCGAACAACTCAAGGCGCAGGCCGTCGCCGATCTCGCCAGCGCGGAGTCGGAATACGACGAAGCGCACTCGCGCTGGCTCAGTTACCGGGACCAGACCGTGCCTAAATCCGCAAAAGTTCGCGAGACCATTGAATTCAAGTACGAAAAAGGCGCGGCCACACTGGTGGATTTGCTCAATGCCGAACAGACCGACAATGCGATCCGGCTGGCGTTCGCCCAGGCGATGAATGATACCGCCGGCGCCGCCGCGGATTTGTCGGCGGCCAGCCTTACCCTAACGGAAGCGCAATTGAATTCGAACCAGTGGAAATGATGAAAGGAATTTTACGATGAGATTTTCTCCAAAGTGGAAGACGGATTGGCTCGCGGAAATGGTTTCCCGCCTCGCGATACTGGCTTGGCTCGGTTTGCCCGCAGCGCTGGCCTTGAGCGGATGCGGTAAAAGTGACGACTCTGCAACGCTTGAAGTGCCACAGCCGACAGTGAACGGATATGAAGTGGTGTTTGCCACGAATTCACCGCAATTGGATTCCATCACTGTTGAAACCGCGCAACCGCGAACCGTGGCCATTAAGCATGTGACGGGACGACTTTACTGGAACGATGACACCACCGTCCGTATTTTCACGCCGGTCTTTGGCCGGGTCACACGGGTGATGGCAGACATCGGCGACCCCGTTTCCACCAACACACCGCTCGCAGAATTGGATTCACCCGATTACGCGCAGGCTTTGGCCAATGCCCGGACCGCCGTCGGCAATTTGATGGCCGCCGACAAGGCGTTGCAGCGAACGAAGGAGCTGCTTGCCCGCGGGGCATACGCGCAAAAGGATTTGGAGTCCGCCGAAGCCGCCTATATTGCCGCGCTGGCCGAACGCGACCGTGCCAAAGCCGTCCTGCTCAATTATGGCGGCGGCGACCAGATTTACAGTGAGCTGGAACGCGCCATGGCGGCAGACCGTTCGGAAGCGGCGGCGCAAAACTATGCCGGCACTAACGATGCCCTCAATTCACGCTACATCATACGCAGCCCGCTGGCCGGCGTGCTGGTGGATAAAACCATCAATCCTGGGCAGGAAATCCGCCCGGATTTTCAGCTTGCCAGTTTTGAACCAATGGTCACGCCGCTGTTTGTCGTGAGCGATCCCACGAAACTGTGGCTGCAAGTGGACGTCGCGGAAGGCGATTTGTCCTCACTCGAGACCGGCCAACCATTGCACGTTTTTTCCCGGGCTTATCCCGGCCAGGTCTTTAACGGCACCGTGGACAAAATCAGCGACACCCTTGACCCCGGCACCCGGACGCTCAAGGTCCGCGGAGTGGTCGCCAATCCGGACAACCGGCTGAAGGCGGAAATGTATGTGACGGTGGACGTGGTCCAGGCGGCGGATAAACTCGCCAATGCCGGCGTCGAAATTCCAGCCCCGGCGGTTTTCATGATTGACAACCAGTACTACCTGTTCATTGAAACGGCACCGGGCCATTTTCAGCGGCAGCAGGTGAAAGTGGGAACTGAGGCGGACGGTGAAATTCCGGTGTTTGCGGGCATCACCGCCGGGCAAAATATCGTGACCGGCGGTGCGTTGCTGTTGCAATCCATCGTCAACCCCGCCGACTGACATGATCTACAAACTTACCGCCTACGTCCTGCGTAACCGGCCGATTGTGGTGGCGTTTATGGTCGTGTTTATCCTCGCCGGCATCAACGCCTACGAACGCCTGCCGGTGGAAGCTTATCCCGATGTCAGCAACCTGCTGGTGCAGGTGCAAACGCTCTGGCCGGGACACGCAGCCGAAGAAGTGGAGCAGCAGGTGACCATCCCGCTCGAAGCGGCGTTGAATGGCGTGCCACAACGGCTTTCCATGCGCTCGATTTCCCTGTTCGGTTTGTCTCAGATTTCCCTGATCTTCGAGGATGATGCGGATCCTGCCGCCTCGCGCAATCTGGTCAATCAGCTGCTGAGCACGGTCACCCTGCCCGCCGGCGCCAACGTCAGCCTCTCACCGGACGCCACTCCCATCGGCGAAATTTTCCGGTACACGTTGCGCGCTCAACCGGGTTTTCCGCCGGAAGAGCTTCGCGCACTCGAAGACTGGGTGGTTGAGAAAAAATTCCGCTCCGTGCCCGGGGTCGTCGACCTCAATCCTTTTGGCGGCTTGACCAAGCAGTACCAGGTGCTTGTGGATCCCGCCAAGTTGAAATCTTACGGTCTGAATTTGCAACAGGTCTTCACCGCCCTGCAAAACGGCAACGTCAATGCCGGGGGAGGTTATGTCGAACACGGCGCGCAGCTTTACGTCGTGCGTGGTCTCGGTTTGATCCGCGATGTGGACGACATTCAAAACGTGGCCGTGGCCACGGTCAATGGCACCCCGATTCTCATCAAGGATATCGGCCAGGTGGTCATCGGGCACGCGACCCGATTAGGCCGCGTGGGACGGACGGATTCGGCGGGCGGAAAAATCCTCACCGATGAGGACGATGTTCCCGAAAATATCGTCATCATGCGGCGCGGCGACAATCCGACTGTGGTTTGCCAGCGCGTGGAACAAATGTTCAACGAGATCAACGAGCATTACCTGCCGCCAGGCGTCAAACTCGTGATGTATTATGACCGCACCGCCCTGGTGAACCGCACGGTGCATACAGTACACAAAAACTTGCTCGAAGGCATCGCGCTCGTGATGGCCGTCACGCTGTTGTTTCTTGGCCTGGGCAATTGGCGTTCCGCGCTCGTGGTGGCGATGGCCGTGCCGGTTTCTCTGCTGGGAGCTTACATGCTGCTGGATTTGCGCGGCATTCCCGCGAACTTGATTTCACTCGGCGCGATTGACTTCGGGATCATCGTGGATTCGTCGGTGGTCATCATGGAAAACCTCCTGCGGATTCTTCATGAAAGGAAGGGCAAATTGCGCTCGCTGCCGCGCGCAATCACCGAAGCTGTCGCCCAGATGGGCCGGCCAATATTGTTTTCCAAAGTCATTTTGCTGACGGCATTCATTCCGCTCTACACGCTGCAACAAGTTGAAGGCCGTATCTTCAAGCCGATGGCCTGGACGCTTACCTTCGCCCTCGTGGCCGGCACGGTGTTCGCGGTGCTGGTGGTCCCGGCCCTGGCCACATTTGCCGTCCGGAGCGGCACGCAGGAAGAAGAATCCTGGATTGTTCGCTGGTTGCTCCGGATTTACCGTCCGGCGCTGGACTTCGCCATGAGATCGCGGTGGCTGATCTTTGCCGCGGCCACCGCGGTGCTGTTGCTCGGCGGCGTGGTCTTCCATTTTCTGGGCTCGGAATTCTTGCCGAAACTTGACGAGGGCGATTTGTGGGTGCGAACCTTTGCCCCGCAATCCATTTCCCCGTCCGAGGCTGCCAAGATCACCCACCAGGCCCGGCTGATTCTTGCTTCCTTTCCCGAAGTCCGCTATGTCGTCAGCCAGGACGGAATGCCCGATGACGGCAGCGACGTGAACGGCTGGGACACCACTGAATACAGCGTCGGATTAATCCCGCGCGAACGTTGGACTACCGCTCACTCGCGTGAGGCGCTCTGCGATGCGATGGCGCGCAAACTGCAAGTCATTCCCGGTATTGACACGCAATTCAGCCAGTACATTGAAGATAATGTGGATGAAGCCGTGTCCGGCATCAAAAGCGAACTGGCGGTCAAAGTCTTCGGGCCAGACACTTTTGAATTGCAAAAACTCGCGGATCAAATTGTGGATGTGGTCAGCAAAGTCCCTGGCGCGGCAGATGTCGGTACGGAACATCTCACCGGCCAGCCGCAGATTCAAATCACCGTGAATCGCGCCGCCATTGCCCGCTATGGCCTGGCGATGGCCGACATGCAAAACGTCGTCGCCACCGCACTCGGTGGACAGGCTGCCACCCAGGTGCTCGAAGGCGAACGGAGCTTTGATTTGGTGGTGAAAATGTCACCGCACTCCGTCACGGACATTCAATCCATTCGCAATATTCCTGTATTCGGCTCCAATGGGGAACGGTTGACGCTGGGCGACCTGGCCACTGTGGAGACCAGGCCCGGCATGGCGCGGATCTACCGTGAAGAAAATGAGCGCCGCACCGACATCAAGCTGTCCATCCGTGGCCGTGACATGGGCTCGGTCGTGGCGGACGCACAACGCGCCATCAATGCGCAAATCAGGATTCCTTCCGGTTACAATATCGTTTGGACGGGTGCGTTCGAAAATGAACGGCGCGCGGAAAACCGGCTGGCCATTGTTTTTCCGATCACGTTGTTGGCCATTTTCTTCCTTTTGTTCATCACTTTCAATTCGTCCGCCTTCGCCACGCTCGTATTGTTGATTGTGCCTTACTCCGCCGTCGGCGGCATTCTGGCCCTGCCGGTCGCCGAATTGGATCTATCCGTCGCCGCGCTGGTCGGCTTTGTGGCGTTGTTCGGCATCGCCATCCAAAACAGTGTCATTCTTATCTCACGCATTCATGAATTGCGGCGGACAGGGATGGAAACCACTGAGGCCATCCGCGAAGGAGCGACTTCGCGCGTGCGCCCCATGGTAATGACCGCATTGATGGCGATGCTGGGATTATTGCCGGCGGCAATCTCCACGGGCGTCGGGGCGGAAACCGCGCGCCCATTCGCCGTGGTCATCATCGGCGGATTGACCACCGCCACTGTCATGACACTCTTCCTGCTGCCGTTGCTTTATCCATACTTCGAAAAGAAACCCCAAAAATAAAATGAAACTCATCCTTGCTTTCATTGCGCCCGAACACTTGAACAAGTTGCTCGACGATCTCGACGAGCATGAATTGCCGGGCTTGACCGTTTCCGAAGCCCGCGGCTTCGGCCAGCACGACCGGGATTTCACCGACGTGGAACTGCCCCCGAAGTTGCGGCTGGAAATCGTCTGTCTTGATGAATGCGCGGAAACGATCGTGGAAGGCATTTATAAAAGCCTCCACACCGGCCAGCGGGGCGACGGCAAGATTTTTGTACTGCCGGTTTCTGAGGCCATGCGCATCAAAACCGGTGAACGCGGCGAGGACGCACTGCGGGCGAATCCAGCTTCTTTCGAAGACGAAAACGTGTAATTAAAAAACAGTGCTCTATTGCCATCTTCTCCTGGTCTGGCTGCAATTGCGACGCTGCCAACGGCAAGGTCCAATTGCCCGGGCGGCGGAACCAGGATCACGATTCGAGCCGCCGGCGATTGATGCGTGTTGCCATAGAACCATCGGTGCGCGTTGACAGAAAGGGCACAGACAACCGTTCGGGAAGCAGCCGCCTAAACGGAGCATGGTGCGATCACGGCGTCGCTCATACCATGGACAATCTTTTTGTCCGCCGGAACAATGGTGGCCAGCACACCACCCAATTGCGGACGCGCTGCATCCCCATCGCCGGACACAAAATAATACGGACACAACCGGACCCTGCCCTTCATCGGCACTATTTCATTCTTTGCAAAATCAAACCACGACGCGTCAACCAGCGACGGTCGATGGAACCGTTGCAGGACGCTGGGCGACGTCTCAAAACTCGCCAGGGCGGCATCGACCGCCTTGCTCCAGTCTTCCTGCGGCATATCACTGCCCAGAAAAACACCGCGCGAGCCCCAGGCGTTCTCGGAAAAACCCGACACTTTCAAAATCAAGTCCCGCTCCTTTTGCGACATGGCCTTAAGTTGCTGCCAATCGGTCAAATTCAATTCGGGAATGGCCGCATGCGGCGGCAGCGGCGCCGGGTCCACCAGCCAGGTGTAGGGAATGACTTTTTTCAACCGAGCCAGAAAACCTTCGCCCAGTTCCTGCCGCCAAAAATGTTGCAGGTTGCGATTCCACAATAGCGCAAACAACATCTTTTCCTCGAAAATCGGCTTGGGTGGTGGCGTCAGCTTGATTTTTTTGGCGGCTGCCAATTCAAAAATGCGGGTCGCGCTCGCCACGTTTTTCGCATCAAACAACTCAAAAAAACGATAGACGGCGTCGCCTTCCTTAAAATCCAAAAAGCCTGGACTTTGGACGCTGAATCTAGAATCCGGCAATTGCCCCGCCAGCCATTCCATTTCCGGCCGATACGTTTTGGCTTCGTCCGAAACGACGATCTCAACGTGCTTCGCGTCACCGAAAATGGATTCAAACCCGCGGATCATTCCCTCCGCGCCGCCCATGATGTGAGAAGACGGCACGCCGTCGCCCGCCGATTGGGAATAGGTTTTATTCAGCCATGCCGTCAAACCGATCCCGCCGGGGACTGAATCCAGTTCCGTTATGCTGACACCGTTTTCGGTTAGCAAAATGTCCGGCCGGATCACGCGCGGAACTTCGTTTTTGAACGCGGCTGAACGCTGCAGTGCAACCAGTTCCGCCGGTTTGCCCAAATCAAGCCATCGCGCCACCCAGTCCGGCTGTTTGCCCTCGACCGACTTTCGGTAAAGCAGATTCGTCGACCGGTAAAATTGCAATAGCAAGCGGCCCAGCGATTCAATATCTTTCGCCAGGCTTTCGCCGACTGGAAACGGCGCCGGCGAAATCTTCCACTCCATGCCGGCAAACAAGCCTCCCGGCGGGAGCGCGCCGCGCACATATGTTGCCCGTTCGACAGGATTCATAATGATTTAACCGGGCACGAAAGCCGGATGACGCCGTTGTTGCAGTGGTTTTTCACCCTTTGACCCTTGAATAGAATCAGGTTCTGATTTGTCCGTTGCCAATGCCGAGCCATTTGTAGCTCGTCAGTTCGTTCAGGCCCATCGGGCCGCGCGCGCCGATCTTGTCGGTGCTGATGCCAATTTCGGCGCCCATGCCGAACTCACCGCCATCCGTAAATCGCGTTGAAGCATTCCAGTATACCGTCGCCGAATCGACTTCGCTGAGAAATTGTTTCGCGTGCGCCTCGTTCTTGGTAACGATGCTGTCGGAATGCGCCGAGCCGTAATGATTGACATGGTCCACCGCCGCCTGCACGCCATTCACAACCCGCACGTTCACGATGTAATCATTGTATTCGGTGAAATAATCCTGCTCCGCGACAGGCTTGAGCTTCGCCGTCTTGAAATGCGCGGTTTGCAATTCCAAATTTGCGAGCACGGTTTCGTCCCCGCGGATCTCGACGTGCCTTTCGAAAAGCTTTTGTCCGATCTGGGGCAAAAACTGGCCCGCAATGGATTGATCCACGAGCAGCGTTTCCATGGCGTTGCAAACGCCCGGACGCTGGACTTTCGCGTTCATCACTATGTCCTCAGCCATTTTCAAATCTGCGCCCGCATCCACAAAGACATGACACACTCCCTTGTAATGTTTGATGACAGGAACTTTGCTGCACTCGGCCACCGCGCGGATCAGGCTCTCGCCGCCGCGTGGCATACAGAGGTCGATGTACTGCGTGAGCGAAAGCAAAATCGGAATCGCTTCGCGGTCCGGCACAGGAACCACCTGGATCGAATGTTCGGGAAAGTTGTTGAGAGCCTTTTTACCCGCTTCGATCATGGTTCGGGCAATCATCTGGTTCGAATTCAACGCTTCCTTGCCACCGCGCAAAATCGTCGCGTTGCCGGATTTGAAACACAGGCTCGCCGCATCCGCCGTGACGTTCGGACGCGATTCGTAAATGATGACCACCACCCCGATGGGGGTGGAGATTTTTTGCAGTTTTAAACCATTGGGCCGGACACGTTCATCGAGAATTATTCCTACAGGATCGGGCAAGGCGGCGACCTCACGCAATCCCTCCGCCATCGCCGTGATTCGTTTCTCATCCAGCTTCAACCGGTCGAGCATGGCTTGCGATAAACCAAGGCTTGTGCCGGATTCCATGTCGATCGCATTGGCCTCGATCAACGCACCGGAATTCTTCTCCAGCGCGTCGGCCATCGCGAGCAGGCAGGAATTTTTTCCCGCCGTTGTCAGTTTGCCGAGTTCACGCGACGCCGCCTTGGCCTGTTTGGCCAGGTTCATCATTTGTTCGTGCAAATTCACGGGGGCAATATAAGTCAATTTTCGAAAAGTAGAAGCCGGGAAAAAGAATTTTGATAATCCCTTATTTGTCGTCGCTAATCCGGGCGTCTTCGGATAATCCAACCACCATGAAACCCCTCCGAGCAGGAGCTTCAGCTCCCCGGTCAGGGTACTGCGGCTGGCGATGTCCCGCGCGCCGCGTTGATGATCGCCTCGGCCAGCTGCCCGGGCGTCCAGCTGTTGCCATCAAACTGCCTCGCGATGCGCCCCCGCGGATCCAGCACGACGGTTCGCAGGTTGTGGGAAATGTTCCCGCCCTGCCGCATCACCATCAAGTCCAGCCGCGGAGCCAGATTGGCCAGGGTATTGGTGGAAGCGGCCGCAAACAACCAGTGCCGGGTATCGTCCCCGCGATACAGTCCGGCGTAGCCTGCTAAAACTTCCGGCTCATCAAAGTCCGGATCGAAGGAAATGGAAAGCAACTCCCAATTGGTCGGTGCGTTGTGATTGGACAAAAGCAACTGCCGCGTTTCCTCGAAATTCCGGTTCATGCGAGGGCAAAAATCCGGCAGCGGGCAGCGTGTGAAAAAGAAAGTAAACGCCAGCGCGCGACCATGAAAATCGGCCAGGTGGATTTCGCTTCCGGTCTCCGTCCGCAGCCGGCCATCCGGCAGTAGATCACCCGGTTTGAGCTCCGGCGAATCCGCATGAAACACAAAAGTGTTGTTGGTGACTTCGGTGACATGGTGCGCCGCCAATTGCACCTGCGTGACCCAGCTATCGTCCGGACCCACTGCCAGCGTGAAATTGATTTCGTCACCCGCGGAAATTCCCGCGAGCTCATTAGTATCTTTGACAGAGAAATCCATGGTCATTTCCATCATGTAACCGGGAATGCTCCGGTGATGAATCGTGACGCTGCGGTGGTCGAGGGAGACTCGTTGTACCATGCCATGCGCCGGATAAAATTTCACCCCGTCTTCGGGTCCGGCCCAAACGCAATCCACCGCCAGCAAAATCCAAAGAGAGAAAATCCATCGCTTCATAAAATCACTGTCTCAGCCGCGCAATTTGCTGGACGACGGCGGAAGAGACATTGTGCGCCAGGCCGTCGAAATAAGCGCGCACGTTCCCCCGGGGATCCACCACCGCGATGCGTTCCGTGTGGGAAAAATTTCCCGGCATGTAAGTGAACGGATCATTTTCATCCTGACTTAAAAAGCTCGTGGCAATCAAGTGGTATAATTCATCCCGATCCCCCGTCAGCAGCAACCAGCGGTTGGTGTCCGCTCCAAATTTCTCACCGTATTTCGTGAGCACGTCGGTTGTGTCGTCACGCGGGTCAACGGTCAGCGAAAGGAGTTGCACATCCGGCTGGTTGGTTGTGAGCTGCTGAATTTCTGCCATGTGACCGTTCACCACCGGACACGTCAGTGAACAGCTCGTGAACAGGAAATCCACCACCAGAAATTTTCCCGCGAGACCAGAGCGGGTCACTGTGCGGCCTGTACGGTCAATGAGTGAAAAATCCACGAGTTCGCGTGAATGATCCGGCGACAGGGCGACCGCATCGTCGCTGGGAACCGGCACCGGCGGCGATTTTTCCCGGTGATTCATGGCCACCATCAGGAAAACATAGCCGGCCGCGAAAAGCGTGGCCGCAACGACAGCGACACCAAACAGGAGTCGCTCGTCATTGCGCGCCTTGGAACCGGTTTTGGCAGGCATAAATCTTAAATGTCCTGTTGGGCTTCAGCCACCGCAAGTTTATTAATAGTGTCGCACCAGCCCCGATCAAATGCCGCTATCGGTCTTTTCGTCAAAATCATTTCGCAACACGTCCGCCCGGCCGCCGCGCGGTCAAGCCGCGCGGCGGTTAGAGGGATTAGAACATGTAGCTCACGCTGCACTTGAACAAATACGGTGCGACCAACTGATTGCCCGTGGTATGGACAAAAACCGGCACTTCCACATCCGCATAAATCTTAACCGGATGAATATGGATTTCGACACCGGGGGAAACCAGCACACGAGTGTAACCGGAGTTTATCCCGTCGGGAGGGCTGTCGTTCGCGCCACCGGCAGCATCGTTGCCGATGTCGCGGGTCCGCTCGGCAAAAAAGACCTGGGCCAGCGGCGCAATATTCGCGCGGCCAATCGAAAAGCCACGGTAATTAATCCCGGCGGCACTATCGAATTCAAAACCTGGTCGATACTCGCCTTGCGTCAAAGTCGGGAGGTCTGCCTCAGCTTGCACAAACCAATCCAGCCGGTATTTATCGATTAGATTGCCGCGATGAAACCCGCCCAGCAGAACATCCGTGCTGCCGGTGCCGATTTCCGAGTCGCGGTCAATATCATTCCATTCATCTTCCTGGGAAAAGTTACCAGTCGGTAACTTGAGTCCGAAATCAATGCCGCTGGATAGATCATCCGAAAAACCCGTATAAATGGCATGAATCCGGATATCGCCCAAAGACCACCATTTCATCGTCGCCAGACCGCTGGGAGGAGGGTTTGGATTGGCCGTTTCAGTTGTGAAGGAACGATAAGCAAATGGAATTTCCACCTCCGCGCCCCAGCTGCGGTTAAACATATATTCGACACCACTGGACAAGAACGAAGTCGTAATGTTCTTATCGGGGTTATTGGCCGCTGGCGCCTTGGAACTGTCGCTCCAATTCTCGTTCTGATTCTGGAAGGCATAGGTGGTAAACGCCATGCCGCCCGAACTCTCCGGAAACATCGCGCTGGTGCCGACTTCAAAAATTCCGCAACCGCACGCGCAGGCCCAAGCCGCACTCGGTGCCAGGACACCCGCCATCAAACCCAAACTGACTTTTTTTAACTGCGAATTCACATTTTTATTCTTCATTTTCAAATTTAAAGTTGTGAGACACCGCCCATGGACGGGTCTCAAGATTCAAGGGAAATACTGTTTGCCCGGGCCAGCAATAACCCGAACGACTACGGTAACTGAATCAAATGAAGAAACTGCGTGGAGGCGGTAGGAGCGGCTTTTGCTTCGTTGATTTAACAGAGAAAGTTTTCCATGGTGAAAACGGTCTTTCCGTCGGGGCAATCAAAACAAATTTTTGGCTGAGCGGCGGAAATTCGAGTTTTTGATTCTGCGTATCAAATGCGTTCTTTTTTTCGGATTTCTTGCCGGCCGCAATGGCCTGGCAGAGTGGGCAGGGATGATCACCATCGAAGGTGCGGCTGACCGCTTCAGTCAAGGACTGCGTGCACAAATTGTCCGCCAGCATTGAGGTCCAGGCGACCGTTTGCAAGAAGGCCCAATGCGCACCAAGCATGGCCACCAATGCCAGGACTATAAAGATGTTGCTGATGCGAACAAACACGAGCTAAACATTGTTTAAAACTTCACAAAGTCAAGGTGAAAAGTGGCTTGCAGCCAAGGCCCTGGTTACTTTTCGCAAACCCAAACCAGTGTGCCGCCCGGCAACAAATCAAACAACGGAATCAACTCCGCATCCGCCAGATGGATGCAGCCATGTGACGCCGGAGCCCCGACTGATTGTTGGTCCGCCGTGCCGTGGATGTAGACATACCTCGCGTGTGTATCAACATCACCGCCGCGATTGAACTCGGGTTCGAGCCCTTCCAACCACAAAATGCGCGTGGTGATCTTGGCGCCTGCAAATTCCGGCTGCGACGTGTGCCCGATCACCTTGCGGGCCTTGAACACCGCCCCCGCCGGTTCCCCGGCCCCGATTTTTTCCGCAATGCAGTGCAACCCTAGCGGCGTGCAATTCGAGCCTGCCTGCTGTCCGATGCCAAACCGAGAAGTGGAACAGCTCATCGTCTCCCGCCGACGCCATGTCCCCGCATCCTTCTCGAACAGCAAGGCGGTTTGAGTGGCGATATTAATTACGAAGAGAAAAGCTGTCGGCGCCACGCCATGTCTTTCGCAGGCGCGCAAACAATTCTCCAATTCCGCAGGATGTTCCATGGCTTTCACGAAAAGCATTCCAGCCGGTTTGTTTGTGCTTATCCCAAGGGATGGGTGAACATCCTCGCGAGCCTTTAACCAGCGGCCAGCTGCCAGCTTTCGCTTCACTTCAACTTTTTCACCAGCACCTTCGAATTTCGGCCGCTCTGTTCGTATTTTTCACGCCGGGCCGGCGGCAGATCGTCGGGCGTCCCTTCGGAGAAACCGCCCTTGGATTGAAAATATGTGAACGCCTGCGTCGACAGCGTCAACAATTCGCTCAGGCCCATTTCCCGCGCCTTGTTTTCAACAAACTGGATCAGCTTGCGTCCGATCCCTTGATTCTCGTTTGAGGCGCTGACATAAAGACACGCGAGCTCGGCCTTCTTCTGCTCGGGATAAACATGCAGCGCCACGCACGCGACGGGATTTTTATCAATTTCAAAGATGAAATAATCCCCCAGACTCTTTTCGAAGGTCGCACGGCTGCGTTTCACCAACTCATCAGATTCAACGGCTTTTTTGGTTAGTGACTGGATCGCGCGAATGTCCTTCTTCATCGCGCGACGGATCTGTTGGTACTCGTTCGCGTAAATGAGCGTGCCAATGCCGTCGTTGGAAAATACTTCCGCCAGCAAACCTTCCTCCACCCGACCATTGATGACGTGCACCCGCGGCACCCCGGCCTTGCAGGCCGTGACCGCGTGCAACGCCTTGGACAATTGTTCCGGCGCGATATTGTCTTTTTGCATGGCCAGCACGGACTCGAGATCCGCCACCAGCATCTGCCGGATAAGTCGTCCCTGAACCAGAATGCCGTCGGAAGATGTGATAAAAATCAATTTGATCGCCTTCAATGCTTCCGCGACCGCCACGGCCACACCGTCGGAATTCACGCGATATGTCCGGCCGTCTCCGTCAAAGCCCAGTGGCGGGATGACCGGTACGACACCCTGCGAAAGCAGCGACTGAAGCAGTTCCACATCCACCCGCTCGACCCGCCCGGTGAATAACTGATCCACGCCTTGGATGATGCCCATGGGATGCGCGATGATGACATTGGTGCTGGCGGCACGCAGGTCATTCGCCGAGAGTCCTTCGAGAATTTCATGCGTCAACCGGTTCGCGGCCGTCAGCGCGATCTTGAGCGTGGCAGCATCCGTGATGCCCGCACCGTCGAGGTCCGAAACTTTGACGTTGGATTCGTCCGCCAGTGATTTGATTTGCGCCGACGCGCCATGGACCAGGACGACGCGGATGTTCAAGGATCGCAGAACGGCAACGTCCAGCAGCAACGTGGCAAAGTTTTCGTCGGTTACGATTGCGCCGTCAATCGCGAGAATGAAGGTTTTCTCCCGGAATTGTGGAATATATTGCAGGATGCCCCGCAGATCTGTCAGTTTCACTTTGGTTGTTTGATTTCGACGTGGAATAAGTAATCAGTTTTCCGCGTGATTCAAACATTAATTTCATGTCAATCAGCAGTTCCAACGGGAAATTCCTTCCATTAACGACCACTGGCGAAGCAGTGCCGGACTATTTTGCCGGCGCGATGCGGTTCACCACATTGACCCCGTCGATCTGATCGAACGTGAAAACGAGTTTGTCTTCAGGTTTCAAATCACTGAGTTTGCCGCCAGCTTTGCCTTTGGTAACAATGACGCAATGAGCCCCCACGTGAAAACTTTTGCTGTCGAACATTGACTTGGCCTTGAGGGTTTTTTCGTCGAGATCGATCGCTGTGAGCGAGCCGGTGAACTGCTCTCCGCTCTGGGAGATGCGTTGAATGGTCGGTAGCCCGGACGGCGTTTCGTAAGTCAATGTCACGTAATTGCCCACCTGAATGTCGTCGAACGTTCCGGTCTTTTCCCCGCGCAAACTCACCTTGCAACCATCGATAAACTTGAACTGCTTGCTCATGCTGAACCCGCCGGACGCCACCGTAATCGTTCGCGCTTTCGAGTCAACGGCCTTCACATAGCCGGTGTAAGTCAGTGACTGCTGCTCCACTCGGTCAGCCGCCAGCTCTCCATCCGCGGTCTGGTAACTCACCTTTACCTGCTGGCCCGCATGGAGGCCTTCTGACGTGCCGTGAGGGTTGCCCAAAAACGAGTAGGTGCACGTGGCACCCATGTCGAATTTTTTGCTGAGCATCATGGAGCCCTCGACTTTGAACGTATGTTCGTTTAGGTTGACCTCCTTCACTGTGCCGCTATAAGTTTGTTCCGATCCGGAGTTTGAATCCGAGGCCGAGACGGGAATGTCTGCCAGCGTCAGCATCGACACGCCGATCGCCAGGCAAACGACTGTCCTGGTGAGTTTCCTGTTTATTTTCATGAGCATCGTAAGTTCGCCGTTCTGACGGAATCACCGATTCTCAGAAATACGAGCGTTGAAAACAATGAAAAAATGGGGCGGCAGACCGGCCGTTCATGTTGTTGGTCGAGGTGGAAACGACCGGCCTGCCAATTGAATGTGCGGGACGATGCGTCTGGCGCATTTTGAGTTGTGCCCGCAAGCATTCACTTATTATCGGAAGTCAAACGACCGCCTGAGGGATCCGTCGGACCTCATTTTTGGAAAATCGGCTCAAATATTGATTCTTGAGCTGATTTTGCCGTCGACTTCAGATTCACTTTCCTTCGGCGGAACGTAGCTGAAACCAGAAGGCTTGCCCGCAATTCGCCCGAGACGGACTTCGGGCGTTTCATTTAACAAGTACCGGATGGTCTCCAACAGCCGGGCGAAATCCAGCGGCTTCTCCAGCAACGCGCCCACACCGGACGCCAACGCGGGAAAAAGCTGGTTGGGCCGCGCCGTGATCACGATGACGGGCAACAACGGGTCGTCCGCAGCAAGTCGCTCAAACGTCTCCCAGCCATTTTTCTGCGGCATGTTCAAATCCAGCAGCACCAGGTCGAATTTGGCGACGGATGCAAACTCAAGCGCTTCCACGCCATTGGCCGCCGGCAGCACGCTGTAGCCTTCCTCTGACAAAAGCCGCAGCAGAATTTTGCGGATGGCGGGGTCATCGTCCACCAGCAGTATTTTGGATTTTTTGGATGGTGAAACTTTTGGCCTGATTATCGGGGCCGACGATTGTGACGTTGAACTCATATCGTTTTCCTTTCATTTCAAACATCGCTTCTCACATGGCGGAAATCTTTTAGCGGGAGCCGTGCCAACCGCCAGATCCTCTGGAAAGCCATATTTTCGACAGTTTTTCGCCACAAAACATTTTTGCGCGTCTTCCAGGTGGATATTTGCTTTCCCCGGTTGGTAATATTCTTGCCCAACGGCCCGGGAAGAAACTTCCAACCTATCTCACGGATTTGGTGCCCGCTAACCCGGAAACCGCCCGTCATGGAGTTGGCGTTTCTGCGGGATGAGGCTATTATTCAGGAATAAATTTCATGAACCAGGGCATCAAATTCCGCCTCGCCATTTTCATCACCTCCATCGGGCTGCTCGTGGTGCTGATCGGCTGGACCGCGCACAGTTCTTGGGAGCGCATCAGCGGCTCCCACGAAAAACTCTCGGAACTGCAGTGGCAAAGTTTTCAGAGCGCCGATCATCTGCAACAAACGCTGCTCAGTCTGAACAATTCGATTCTCCGGTATGCGGCCTATCGCGATCCCGATGATTGGACGAACTTTGCCAGCGCCAGCCAGGATTTGCAGCACTGGCTCAATGCACAGGTGCCGATCCTCTCCTCGGAAACGGATCGATCTTTGCTCGACCAGATCAACGCCGCCTATGTCGATTACGACGCGGCCGCCGCCGCCATTCACACCCGAATTTATGGAACCCATCAGGCCATCACCCGCGTCGCCGAACTTGCCGATTTTGAAACGCAATCCAAACGCATCCTCGATCTCGGCTTCCAGCTGGCCAAAGCCCACCAGGATTCCCTGGAAGAATTCCGCCAGCAAAACCTCCGGTCCCTCGATGTCCTCCGGATGACCTTGTTCGGCGCGCTGGCGTTGCTCGTCATCGCCGGTGTCTGTCTCGCCGTCATTGTCTATCGCGAAATGATCTCCCCGCTCCAAGTGCAATTGGTCGAAAGCCGACAGCTCGCGGAGCGCCAGGAAAAACTGGCCTCGCTCGGGATGCTTGCCGCCGGTGTCGCACACGAAATCCGCAACCCGCTCACGGCCATCAAAGCCTGGCTTTATCTCCAGCAAAAGCATCTTACCCCGGACACGCCCGAGTATGCCGACGCGGAACTCATCGGTGGCGAGATCAACCGGCTCGAACGTATTGTCAGGGATTTTTTGCAATTCGCGCGGCCGTCGGAACCCCAGTTTAATGTCGTCCCCGCCGACCAACCCTTGCGCCAGGTGCAAACCTTATTGCAGCCGGAGTTTGAAAAAGCCAATATCCAGATCATGCTCGCGGAAATCGTCCCGGCTCAGATCCGCATTGACCCGGAACAAATCAAACAAGTGTTGATCAATTTGATCCGCAACGCTGCCGAAAGCATAGGTGAAAACGGCACGGTGACCCTGCGTGTGCGCCTCGGCGAAAAACGCCTCGCCGACCGCCACCAGGACGTGGTCATCCTCGAAGTCAGCGACACCGGCAAGGGCATCCCACCGGAAGCCGAGAAACGATTGTTCGACCCGTTTTTCACCACCAAGGATTACGGCACCGGCCTGGGCCTGCCCATCGCCGCACGCATCGTCGAAAAACACCACGGCGCCCTGCAATATCAGACGCAGCCGGACCGGGGCACCACGTTCGGAATCATTCTGCCGCGCATCCCATCATGAGCTCACCCGCCAAAATTTTGCTGGTCGAAGACGATGCCGCCATCGTTGCCGTTTTGCAACGCGTGCTGACCGGCGAAAATTACGAAGTACTCGTCGAAAAGAGGGGCGACACCGGCCTCGCGCGGGCGAAGGAAACGTTCTTCGATCTCGTCATCACCGATTTGCGACTCCCCGGCCTGGGCGGCCTTGAACTCGTCCGCGAATTGCACCAAGCCCGGCCTCGCCTCCCGATCCTCATGATGACCGCCCATGGCACCACGGAAACCGCCATCGAAGCCACCCAGTCCGGGGCGTACGATTATCTCGTCAAACCATTTGAGATTCCGGAATTGCTCGGACTCGTTGATCAGGCCGTCGCCGCGAGCCGGTTGATGTCCGAGCCCGTGCAAATCGGGGCGGCGGGGGCGGTCCGCGACGCGATTGTCGGCAGCAGCCGCACCATGCAAGGCATCTATAAGGAAATCGGCCGCATCGCCAACAAACCGGTCACCGTTTTAATCCGCGGCGAAACCGGCACCGGCAAGGAATTGATCGCCCGCGCCATTTACCAGTACAGCAACCGGGCCCAGGCGCCGTTCGTGGCCATCAACTGCGCCGCCATTCCCGAAACCCTCCTGGAGAGCGAATTGTTCGGGCACGAAAAAGGCGCGTTCACCGGCGCGGATTCCCGACGTATCGGTCGCTTCGAACAGGCCGACAAGGGCACCATTTTTCTGGATGAAATCGGCGACATGACCCCCGGCACGCAGGTGAAACTCGTGCGCGTCTTGCAGGAAAAATCCCTGCAAAGAGTTGGAGGCAAGGAAACGATTCCCGTGGACGTTCGCGTGATCGCCGCCACCCATCGCGACCTGGAGACCGCCATCAAGGAAAACCAATTCCGCGAAGACCTTTACTACCGCCTCAGCGTGGTCGTGCTCAGATTACCGCCGTTGCGCGAGCGCAGGGAGGACATCCCCGATCTCGTCAAATTTTTCCTCCACAAATACGGGGCCGAGTACAAAATCGCGAATCCTTCCATCCATCCCGACGCCCTGGAGTCATTGCAGGCGCAACCTTGGCCGGGCAACGTGCGCGAATTGGAAAATATCACGCGCAAGATTTTGTTGCTCGCGCAGGGCTACACCATTAGCAGCGAGAATGTCCGTTCTGCGCAGGCCAAAGCTAATCCGCCCGCCCCGCCCGTTAATAAGTCGCTGGATGCCTACGCTGAAGAACTGCTCACCGCAGCCCAGCGCGGCGAGTTGACGGACGCGTACGCCCGATTGCAATCCCTGACCGAGCGGGTGCTCCTCAACCGCGCCATTGAACTCGCCAACGGTAACCAGGCCAAGGCCGCGCGCTGGCTGGGGATTTCGCGCCTGACCCTCCGCGAAAAACTGATCCAGTTCGGTTTGCACCCGAAACAGGACTCGACAAGCACCGAGGCTGGACCCGGTTCAACGCTCTGACGTCTCACACCTTCTTCTTCGCCATCCGCAAAACCTTCAGCGCTTCCGGCATCTTATAATGCCGCTTCAAGCCCGAATCGCCCAGCAATCCGGCGGGAACACGCGCGATGAATTCCGCAAAGGTCCGCTCCACGCGATCGCGCAATAATTTTTGCCCGGTTTTGGAAGCCCAAAATTCATCTTCAATCTTCGTCAAGGCGATGCCGGCTTCTTCAGCGGTCATGTTTTCACGTTTGGCAAGCGTCCAGATCAATTCCGGATCCCCCGGCAGCGCCACGGGGAATGATACAAACTTCACCGTGACCTCCTGCTCGTCGCTTCCTTCGGGCGGGACCGCGCGCACCGGAATCCGACTGTGAAATTGCGTCCCGTCCGGCAGCGACAAATCCACCATGATGGATTTGTTTTCTTCGTCTGCCTGGATGTCCAGGTCGGCATCCCCAAAACCGGCGATGAGTTGCTGTTTCACTTCTTCCAGTGTCTTCGCCTCCAGATCCGGCAGCGGAATGCGGTCGCAGAATTTTTCAAAGGAGTTGACCCGGTTCTTCGACCGCAACTCGGCTTCCACGGCGGAATAAATGCGGTCAGCCAGGGCCTGATCCGGCGCCACTTTGGGTAAAATGGCCCGCAACAATTCCAGTAACTGGGCCTGTTCGTCGCGCTTGGATTTGGCTGGTTTCTTTTCTTTCATAATTTCTGAGGAGGTAAACGAGGAGGTCAATGATTGCGGTTAATTTCCGCCCTTGTTTTTCTTCAATGCCGCGGTGAACCAATCAATCGGCTGGGGTTTGGCCGGCTGGTTCGAGCGATTGAATCCGCCGCCTGGGGCCGGACGCGGACTCGCCGGAGCCGTGCGCGGGATTGGATTCGCGGGACCAACCTGCGGAGCGGCCTTCATTGAGAGCGCGATGCGTTTGCGCGGCAAATCCACTTCCGTCACCGTCACCATTACTTTTTGCTGGACCTTTACGACCTCCGCCGGATCCTTGATAAAGCGGTCGGACAGTTGGCTGACATGGACGAGCCCGTCCTGATGCACGCCGATGTCCACGAAAGCGCCGAAGGCTGTCACGTTGGTCACGATTCCAGGCAATTTCATTCCCGGCTTCAAGTCTTCCATCTTCTCCACGCCCGATTGAAACGAAAACACCTCAAACTTCTGGCGCGGATCACGGCCGGGTTTTGCCAGTTCACCAAGAATGTCGGTCAACGTCGGCAAACCAACGCTTCCAGTCACGTATCCGGGCAATTTGATTTTGCCACGCAAACCCGTGTCCCGCATCAAATCCTCCACCGAACAATGCAAATCCTTCGCCATGCGATCCACGATCTCGTAACTCTCCGGATGGACCGCACTGTAATCCAACGGCTGCTTGCCTTCGCGAATGCGCAGAAATCCTGCCGCCTGTTCAAAGGCTTTATCGCCGAGGCGCGGCACGCGTTTCAACTCCGCGCGCGATTTGAAAGGTCCGTTTTCATCGCGATAGGCGACGATGTTCGCCGCCAGCGCCGGACCAAGGCCGGAAACATACGCCAGCAACTGTTTGCTGGCCGTGTTTAGTTCCACACCCACCCCGTTCACGCAACTCATCACTACGTCGTCCAGGCTGCGCTTGAGCGCGCTCTGGTCCACATCATGTTGATACTGGCCGACCCCGATGGATTTCGGATCGAGCTTCACCAGTTCCGCCAGTGGATCCATCAACCGGCGGCCGATGGACACCGCACCCCGCACGGTAACGTCTTGCGTCGGGAACTCCTCGCGCGCCACTTCCGAGGCCGAATAAATCGAGGCACCGCTCTCGTTCACCATCACGACCGGAATGGTGGAGGGCAGTTTCAGCGATTTGATGAACGTTTCCGTTTCCCGGCTGGCGGTTCCGTTTCCAATGGCAATGGCCTCGATTTGATATTTTTTGATGAGGCTTAACACCGCCATGGCCGCTTCGCGGGCCTCGCCGGCGCTGGCGGCAGTCGGATAAATCACCTCGTTGTGGAGCAGTTTTCCCTGGCGATCCAGGCACACGACCTTGCAACCCGTGCGAAAACCGGGGTCGATCGCCAGCGTATTCTTATTGCCCAGCGGCGACGCCAGAAGCAGTTCACGCAAGTTGCCGGCGAACACCTGGATGGCCTCGGCATCCGCTTTTTTCTTAGTCTCCATCCGCAATTCCACTTCAATCGCCGGCCCGAGCAGGCGTTTGTAGCTGTCCTGCACCGAAAGCCGCACCTGCTCCGCCGCCTGGCCTTTGCCCGTGACAAACAACGGTTCCAGCATCGGCAGGACGGATTCTTCCGGCGGCGTAATGCGCATCATCAAAAAACCTTCCGTCTCGCCGCGACGAATCGCGAGCAACCGGTGGCTCGGGATTTTGCCGACCGGCTCGTTCCAATCAAAATAATCCTTGAACTTGGCACCCGCCTCCTGCTTGTCGCTCAACACTTTCGAGCGGACCAGGCCTTCGCTCCAGTAGAGTGCGCGCAATTTCGATCGCGCGCTCGCATCATCATTTACCCGTTCGGCGATGATGTCTCGTGCCCCGGCCAGCGCGGCGGCAATATCCGCCACACCTTTCTCCGCGCTCACGAAAGCGGCGGCGGCGGCCTGCGGATCGGCGCTGGATTGTTGTTGAAACAGAATGTCCGCGAGCGGTTCCAACCCCTGCTCTTTTGCGATCATCGCCCGCGTGCGACGTTTGGGACGAAACGGCTGGAAGATATCCTCAAGTTGCGCGACCGTCTCCGCTTTGGCGATGTTCTCCTTGAGGCTGTCGGACAACAGATTGCGTTCGGCCAGGGAATTCAAGATGGCCTCGCGGCGACTGTCAAATTCGGCCAGGCTGACCAGACGTTCCCGGATATTGGTGACAAACACTTCGTCCAGTGAACCCGTGGCTTCTTTGCGATAACGGGCGATAAACGGCACGGTGGCGCCCTCGGCAAACAATTTGGCCGTGGCGAGAACCTGTCTCGGCTGAATCTTCAATTCGCCGGCGATTTTTTGCAAGTGCGCGTCGTTCATTTCAAAAACAGGGCGCATGGTTTAGCCGACGCGAAAGAATGTGTAAAATGGAAACTGAACAATTCGGCAAGTCCATCCCTTCGATCGATGCGGGAGAGGGCTCCAGGGGCAGGCTCTTGCCTGCCTGGCCTGGTCTGTTCCAAAAATATTTCTAAAGTCTTGCTAGACCCCGCCGATGCAGAAAGAGTCGGTGCCGTTGCCTTAACCGGTGCTGGCGCAGGCATCCTCCCCTGCGCCAGCACCACACTCGTGCTTCTGGTTTCAACGACAGGTATCTAGCGTTTTACGCTTCAGTGAGAGGACCAGAGGTGAGGGGCTGGCTCAAATTCAGCCCTCAACTCTTCACTTTTGTCCCGCCACTTCCCACGCGTGCTCCCATTCAATGTGGTTTTGGAACCGCTAGCCGTCGGTATTTGACAGCAAGCCGAACAGGCGTCGAATTAAACCCGTCAATCGGGATGCTCGCGGTTGCATGGGGAAATGGGAATTGGTGGGCCCGCCCGGATTTGAACCGGGGACCAAGCGATTATGAGATCTCGCCAAGAATCTTCACAACTACTCACTCGACTGCACTTTTATCCAATAAACAAGCCTGTTCGGTGCGGTTATCCTATTGCTGACGTATGAAGAGTAAAAAAGGGGAAATGAGCCTTCAGAACCCAAAAAGAGGTACAGAAAGGGTACAGACAAAACTTGGGAAAACACACGTTGACTACTGGTACGCCAAACTCCGGAAACGCCATTTTAGTGGACGTGACGGCTTGGAGGTGGAGGTCCCTGATTATCAGGTTAGGATTAAGCATTTGGGACGGTATACGTATTTTAATTTGAAGACAGCAAACGCAGCCGAAGCCGCGGTTCAAGCTCGAGACATATATATTTTCCTGATGGCAAATGGTTGGGAGGCAACTCTCGCAAAATTCAAACCGCGGAGCGAACAGCGCGAGGACCTGACAGTGCAGGAGTTTGGCGATTTTTATCGTAAGCTGATAGAAAAAGTCGAATACCCTCCCATGAAGCGAAGTTACGAGGGTTACATTAACGATCTGTTTTTTATCTGTTCTTTTTTGAAAATTAAACGGATCGCGCTGTTAACTGCTGACAAAGTGAAGGAGTTCACCCGGGGCTACTTGGGAGATGGACTCAAGAAGGGCCGTATCGAAGAGAGCGTTAAGCGCACTTGTAATTCGCTATTGCGCTGTGCCGCATCATTGTTTCGCAAAGACATGATGGAAGCTTACGCCAAAGCAGGAATTAAGCTGGCGAATCCATTCGGCGGTCAGAAGTTCCGCCGCATCGAAATTGAGACGTACACGCCGATGAAACGCGAACTCCTCGATTCAATCTGGCGCGACTCGATCAAGCTCCGCGATGGTGACCCGGATGCTCCCGCTCCGCCCACGGTGTCGAAAGGCGGACGGCCGAAGAGACAAAGCCCTCAACAGCCAAAAAGGAAACGTTATCGCTGGAAGGAACCCGACTGGCGCAAGCCACATCCCGAAGCATACTGCCTGATGCTGTTGGAACTCGGACTTGGGTTCCGTCGTGAGGAAGCCGACAAATCTGAATGGCACTGGCTTTTTAACGACCAGGATGGGCGGCGGCTTGTCGAAATCAGAAAGACGGAATTCTTTACCCCGAAAGGCAAGAGGAAGAGAATTCTCAAGGTTGAAACGACGTTGTGGGATGCGATTCAAGAAACCCACTGGGAAGGCGCACGATTTATCATTCCTGGGAATATGCCGAAGATTTATACAAAAGAGACCGCCCCCAAGAACATAGTTTACAGGTGTGATAAGCATCATCGCACTTTGGCTACTTGGCTCAGAAAAATGGGGGTTAACGACATGAACCCGTGCCACCGCCTGCGCAAGGAATTTGGCTCCTACGTCGCAACTTCATTCGGGTTGTTTGCCTGCCAAAGAATGTTGGGGCATTCTTCGCCGAAAGTGACGGACGATTTCTACGCTGCACTCATAGATTTACCCGAACTCCGCCACACGAAGATTCCGCAGGGGTCTCCTGGTGCCAACGATCAAGGGCAGGTTGGGAAGACTACCGCGACGGCTGAGCTCAACCCTGAGCAGCACTCACCTGAATCTGGGCGTGAATCCTGCGATTTGCATCTGATGAGACCATAATCGTGTCGCAAAGCAAACGTCGACCGTTAGGTTGTCGCGGAACACCGGCGTCGAATTGATCGGCCACATGATTGCAGTCCCGGTGAAAGACCGCATTCAGCGGCCACCAGTCCAGCGCAAACCGGCACGCACTGAAGACATTCTTCTGGGCGCGAGCCCAACGGCCCGTCGTGGCCCCACGACATGAACGTTGGATTGGCACAAGGCCCGAACCTTCGCTGCAAAGCCAATGCTTTCCAAGGTTTCCTCCAGTTTCGTGTAGAACCCCGTTTGGGCAGTAGTCACCACGTGATCCGCCGCGATCCAGAATTCGGGTTGAGCTGTCCATTTCTTCTCGGAATACATGATTCTCTGACCGCTTCGCCAGTTAGCCATTCAAAGAATTCAATGGATATTTCAACAGGCTGCTAGCAGCCCGTTGAAATAACCCCGTTTTCAAGTAGATCACTTTCCCAACCGTATCGGGAAACTTCACGGAACTCACGCCACGCGCAATGCCAAGTTGACATGATTGCACCAGCCGCTGCCATCAATTGGATGATCATTGCCGCGAATCGCCAAAAAAGCCGCCGACCGCCTCGTTCCATCGTGGCCGCCAGTTGTTTCGGCGTCCCAAATCCAAAGAGCTTACGCATGAGTTGGGATAGATTATAGAAAGCGGCGGCCAGCTTGAACCGTTTGTTCAGATTCTCCCAACCCCGCAAGGTCGTACGTCTCATGCCGCCGCAGTCCAAGATGTGCGCGAAGCTTCTTTCAATATGCATGCCGCGTCGCCTTAACAACTCTTTGCCCGATTGACTCTTCACGCTCCGCCGCGCTGCCCGCACCGCCCGTTGCTCTTGGGGCTCCAGTTTGTCCACCCGCCGCTGATCGACCGGATCGCTGATTACAGTCCGAATCCCTTCCTGCTGCAGGGTCTGCAGCTCGTCCACCGCGTAGCAACCTTTATCCGAGGTAACGCTCGTCGCCGTCAGCGTGTCCAGTGGTTGCGCGCACACTTGATTGATCGTTTGCTGCGCTTCCAAAACCCGCGTGGCCATTTCCTTGTGGTCAGCCTGATCGCCGGGATGCACGTCGGCCTGCAAGATCGCGCCAGTATCCAAGTCCACTACGGCTTCAGGTTTGTAAATCATGTCGGTGGCGCCGTCCTTGGTCCGGCCGATCTTGGCGTCCGGATCGTACGGGTTCTGCCGCTCTTGATTACTCCCTTTGCCCGGACGATGTCGGTCAAATCGCCGTACCGCCGTCGTATCTTCCGGATCAATGCCCTGTTCGGCCGCCAGGCGTTTGACGTAGTCCCAGTACTGTTCTTCGGTATTGCGATTGACCAGCGCCCGCAACGACGCATTGGCCTCGATCACCGAGGAATCGATCCCCAGGTTCTTCCCACGCAACAAGCCGTGCTCGCGTAGCGCCTGTAACGTAAGCGTGAAAATCTGTTGAAAAACGTCCAATCCCAACCGCTGACGAATCACCGTGAAGCTGGAATGCTCCGGGGTCTTCTCATGCAGTTCATACTTCAGGAAAGTCCGAATCGACATGGAATCGGCACAGCGCGCCGCGATGGCCCGTTCGCTGGGCAGATCCTCAAAGAAACCCACCATGATCATCTTGAGGTAAACCACCGGATCAATCCCCGGACGTCCCAAGCCGCTCTTATCGTAGGCGGGTTGGCACAAGGCCCGAACCTTCGCTGCAAAGCCATTGCTTTCCAGGGTTTCCTCCAGTTTCGTGTAGAACCCCGTTTGGGCAGTAGTCACCACGTGGCCCGCCGCGATCCAGAATTCGGGTTGAGCTGTCTTTTTCTTCTCGGAATACATGATTCTGTGACCGCTTCGCCAGTTAGCCATTCAAAGAATTCAATGGATATTTCAACAGACTGCTAGGGGCTGCGCCGCCGCGAGTCGCGTGGCGTTAGACAAGTCCACGACGGGCGATTTCCTCGTCGGCTAACCGAAGTCGACAACATTTTAATCCGCTTCGTATTCATACTTCACGCCAGGCTGACCGACCCTTCCCGGTTGGTCTTCGTCTTCTGCAACAGCTCCAGCACCAATTTGCTGCAAGAGTTGAATTTTGAAACCAGTTTGTTCTCGAGCTGTGCCTGGTCGTCTGTCCCGAAGGATTGGGCGAAGTCTTCGGGCCTCCAGTAATACAGAAACAAGATGCGGTCC